>CABVAD010000257.1 GCA_902496265.1 uncultured Oscillospiraceae bacterium | reverse complement strand
TATACCGCGTCGAGCATTTTATCCTTTTCGCAGATTTCCTTAAAGCGCACCTCGGCATTTTCAAGGGCTTTTATCGGTGCGGGAATCTCGGTAGAGGTAACCTCGGAGAGCAGACGGACGTTGCCGAACTCGCTGTCGGTCTTTTTATCGGTCACTGCCTTAAGCACGCTGTCCGCGAACTTATAAGGCGAGGCGGTCGAAGCGATAACCGCGGGTCTTGCGTCACCTGTTTGAGCCTTGTATTTCTTGTATACGCCTACCGCGACGGCGGTGTGGGTATCGCAGAGATAGCCGTACTCCTTAAACATATCGCCTATTGTTGCGAGGGTTTCCTTATCGTCACAGCAGCCGCCGTAGAAAAGCTCGGACATTTTAGCCCCTATTTCGTCCGTAACCTTAAACACGCCGTTTGCAGACAAATCGGACTGCATTTTTGCAACCGCCCTATCGTCACAGCCTGAAAGCTCAAACAACATTCTTTCAAGATTGCTGGAAATAAGAATATCCATAGAGGGCGAGATCGTGGTGTAGAATTTACGGTTGCGGTCGTAAACGCCTGTGTTGATAAAGTCGGTCAAAACATTATTGGCGTTTGACGCACATATAAGCTTCTTTATCGGCACGCCCATTTTCTTAGCGTAATAGGCGGCTAAAATATTGCCGAAGTTGCCGGTCGGAACGACTACATTAAAGCCGTCCTTTAAATCCTCGCCGCGTGAGAGCATATCGCAGTAGGCGGATACATAGTAAACAATCTGCGGGGCGAGTCTTCCCCAGTTAATTGAGTTTGCCGAGGAGAACTGCATATTGTGTTCGGCTAATTTCTCCTTTACCGCGTTATCGGTAAATATCTTCTTAACGCCTGTCTGCGCGTCGTCAAAATTGCCCTTAATAGCGATAACGTGAACGTTATTACCCTTTTGGGAATCCATTTGCAGCTTCTGCATAGGGCTTACGCCGTCGCTCGGGTAAAATACCACAATCTCGGTATCGGGCACGTCCTTAAAGCCCTCAAGTGCCGCCTTGCCGGTATCGCCCGAGGTGGCGACCAGAATAACGGTCTTCTTGCCCGCCGCGGTCTTTTTAGCCGAGGTGGTAAGCAGATACGGCAAAAGCCGGAGCGCCAAATCCTTAAAGGCGCAGGTAGGACCGTGCCAGAGCTCCAAAATATTCGCGTTCCCGCCGACAACCGAAATCGGCGCGGGCTGTTCGTTGTCAAAGCTGCCGGTATACGCGCCCTTTACGCAGTAATCTACCTCCTCCTCGGTAAAATCGTTAAGAAAAAACTTCAAAACATATTTCGCCCTGCCGATATAGTCGAGCTTTCCCAAAGCCTCAAAATCCTTGTCACTTAGACTCGGAAAGGTATCGGGCACGAAAAGTCCGCCCTCGGAGGAAATGCCCCTTGCTATAGCAGTAGCGGCGGTGACCTTTACCGATTTATCTCTTGTACTTACATAATCCATATGCGTTGCTCCCGTTTTTTAACATTATCTTTTATTGTATTAT
>CABVAD010000256.1 GCA_902496265.1 uncultured Oscillospiraceae bacterium | reverse complement strand
GATTTATATTATAAGGTACAGGATTTTTCCTTTTCAAATATTGATAAATTCTCTACCTCAAGCCTTGTAACACGTCTTACAACCGACGTTACAAACGTGCAGATGGCTTATATGATGATTATTCGTACCGCTGTCCGCGCGCCGTTTATGATGATATTTGCAATAATAATGGCGTTTGCAATGTGCCCTCAGCTCTCGACGATTTATGTGGCAATAGTGCCTTTTCTTGCCTTTGCGTTTTTTATGATAATAAGAAAGGCTATGCCGCTTTTTGACAGCGTTTTCAAAAAGTATGATAAGCTTAATAATTCTGTACAGGAAAACGTTAAGGGTATGCGGGTTGTAAAATCCTTTGTACGCGAGGATTATGAAAAGCAGAAATTTAGCGCCGCGGCGGACGATGTTTGCTCCGACTTTACAAAGGCGGAAAAGCTGGTTGCCTTAAATCAGCCCATTATGCAGATTGCAATGTATGTCGCGATGGTTCTTGTTTCCTTTTTCGGTGCAAAGCTGATAATCAGCAGCGGCGGCAGTACTATGGGAGTGGGCGAGCTTTCAAGCCTTTTCACCTACGGTATGCAGATTCTTTCAAGCCTTATGATGGTTTCTATGATATTTGTTATGATAACAATATCAAATGCTTCAATGCAGCGTATCTACGAGGTGCTTAAAGAGGAAAGCACAATTAAAAATCCCGAAAATCCCGTGAAAACGGTTGCGGACGGCAGTATTGATTTTAACGGGGTTTACTTTAAGTATCATGAGGGTGCGGAAAAGTACGCCCTTAAAGATATAAACCTTCATATCAAATCAGGTGAAACAATCGGTATTATCGGCGGAACGGGAAGCAGTAAGACCTCGCTTATTCAGCTGATTTCCCGCCTTTATGACGCAACCAAGGGCAGTGTCTCGGTCGGCGGAGTTGATGTAAAGGATTACGATATAGAGTCGCTTCGTAACGAGGTTTCGGTGGTCTTACAGAAAAATATACTTTTCTCGGGCACAATAAAGGAAAATCTCCGCTGGGGCGATAAAAACGCCTCGGACGAGGAGCTTGTAAGGGTCTGCAAATTAGCGCAGGCGGACGAATTTATCGAGACATTTCCCGACAAGTACGACACCCATATCGAACAGGGCGGTACCAATGTTTCGGGCGGACAAAAGCAGAGGCTTTGTATTGCGAGAGCCCTCCTTAAAAAGCCTAAAATACTGATTTTGGACGACTCAACAAGCGCGGTAGACACCAAAACCGACGCGCTTATAAGAAAGGCATTTGCAAGCGAAATTCCCGATACTACAAAAATCATTATTGCACAGCGCATTTCGTCGGTGCAGGACGCCGACCGCATTGTGGTAATGGAGGACGGACATATTGACGCCGTCGGAACACATAAGGAGCTTCTTGAATCCAACGGGATTTATAAAGAGGTTTACTATTCTCAGAATAAGGCAGGTGAGGAATAATGCCGGGACCTATGGGACCTAAAGGAATGAAGGGCGGACCAAAGGCGAAAAACGCCAAGGGTACGG
>CABVAD010000255.1 GCA_902496265.1 uncultured Oscillospiraceae bacterium | reverse complement strand
TCAAGCGAAATTGTATTGCAAACCTAAATAAAAAGTGTTATATTATTTTTAAAGGGGCTGAATTTATGAACGAATTTGAGCTTAGGATTCTTGATTTTATAAGGGAGCATATCGCCTGCCCGTTTCTTGACGCGGTAATGCCCGTGATAACAAGCCTTGCAAACGGCGGAATTATCTGGATTATAACGGCGGCAGTGCTTTTAATATTCAAAAAGACCCGCAAAACAGGCTTTTCGGTAGCCCTTGCGCTTCTTTGCGGGCTTATTATAGGAAATCTGCTTTTAAAAAATCTTGTCGGGCGGATAAGACCGTATGACTTAAACGCGGGCATTGAAATTCTGATTGCTCAGCTTTCCGACTATTCCTTCCCGTCAGGCCACACCCTCGCCTCCTTTGAGGCGGCTACCGTACTGATGATACGCGACAAGCGGCTCGGCATACCCGCGCTTATTCTTGCAATAATTATCGCCTTTTCAAGGCTTTACCTTTATGTTCACTACCCCACCGACGTTCTGGCGGGAATAATACTCGGCGTGTTTATCGGAATTTTCGCCTGCAAAGCCGTTGATATGCTGTATAAGAAAAGCCGATAAATCCTTCCTTTAAAATCGGATTTATCGACTTTTGTCAGCTTAAAATGTCATTTTAAAATTTTAAACTTCGAAATAACAGGAAGCTCCTTCGCCTTGCCCTGCGCGGCGTTTATTATGCCGACAATCGCAAAAACAAGGAAGGCAAGCGAAAGCACGCCCGTTAAAATGTTTACAACCCAGTAAACGGGACCGAACAACGCGCCGCCGAAAATTGTAATTTGTCTTAAAAGCTTTAAAACTCCGAGCAGTACTCCGCGTACCGTGCCGTAGGCGACCTCACCGATTAAAAGCACCAGTCCCTGATTGGCGTGAAAACGCGCGAATTTGGATTTAGGCGCGGCGATAAGCGGCACGAGCACCAAAATTCCAATGTAAGACAGGAGCGCGAAAACCTTATTGTCCGAAATATCCATTGGGTCAAACTCGAAGGTTTTATCCTCAGCACTCGCGTATTCGTCAAATTTATCGCTGAAACCGCCTCCTTTAGGCGCGGAATATGTATTTGTATTCTGAGATTCGACCGCCTTGCCGCAGAACGGGCAAAATCTGTCGTTTTCCTTTAGCTCCTTTCCGCAGTTTGAGCAAAAAGCCATTTTAAATTCCTCCCCTTTTTTCTTTTCTTTATTCTAACATTTAAAGACTTTTATTGCAAGGGGTATTTTAAAAAATGCCGAAATATCCGACCGAAATAAAGAGCGCCGCCTGAATTAACGCAATCAGCGGAATACCTATCATAAAGCGTTTGTGCAGGGTCTTGTGATGTATTACCCGCATTGTAATATACATAGCCGCGCTCCCGCCCAGTGCGGAAAGCAAAAAAAGAGTGCTTTCCCTTATGCGCCGTTTTCCTTTTTTCGCGTGTCTTTTATCCGTAACGCACACAATTACCGAAACAAGGCTTATTGCGGCTAAATAAATCAAAAGGTATTTATATTTA
>CABVAD010000254.1 GCA_902496265.1 uncultured Oscillospiraceae bacterium | reverse complement strand
GGGAGAAATATATGAGATTGCTTGCAGTCGGTGATGTGTGCGGCAGTATCGGCTGCGGCGAGGTAAGGCGCATATTGCCTAAACTTAAAAAGAGTAAAAATATTGATATGGTGGTAATAAACGGGGAAAATTCGGCGGACGGTAACGGAGTTTTGCCCGAAAGCGCCGACTGCCTTTTTGCCTGCGGAGCCGACGTAATAACCGGCGGAAATCACTCTTTAAGGCGTAAGCAGGTTTATGATTATCTTGATGAAAATGAATTTATTTTAAGACCCCACAATCTGCCTGAAGCACAGAACGGAAGGGGAATATGCTTTGTCGATTTGGGATATGCCACAGCCGCAGTCATTAATCTGAGCGGAAAGATTTATCTTGAAAAGCTGGGCGCATCCTGCCCGTTTAAGGCGGCGGACGAACTAATTAAAAAGGCGAGAGACGCGGGCGCTAAAATTATCGCCGTCGATTTTCACGCTGAGGCAACCAGCGAAAAGCGTGCACTGGCGCTTTATCTTGACGGCAGAATTTCTGCTTTTTTCGGAACGCACACCCACGTCCAGACCGCCGACGAGCAAATTTTAAGCGGCGGCACGGGTTATATTACCGACCTCGGTATGACAGGTCCTATAAACTCGGTACTGGGTGTGAAATCGGAAATTATCATTAACCGCCTCAAAGACGGTGACCCTTCAAAATTTGAGCTGGCGGACGGCGAATGTATGCTTTGCGGCTGTATTTTCGATATTGATGCTAAGACCGGTCGCACGGTAGGAATAGAGAGAATAGCAATTAAATGATGAATGTTGAAAGGAGCAAAAAATGAAGATCTTTAAAATGACAACCGCGGTTATAATTGCGGCAATGCTCCTTTTGCTTTCGGGTTGCCGCGGCAATACGGACAGCACATCTTCATCTTTTCCTACGGATAACGTAAGCGTTTCGTCTTCAAACCGTGATTATATTACGCTGATTTATTCTGCATCGGACACCTTTGACCCCTATACCGCTTCGACCGAGGCTAACCGTCAGCTTTGTAAGCTGATTTACGAGCCGCTTATAAAGCTTGATAATGAGTTTAATGTAAGCTACAGCCTTGCGGAACGGGTTGAGCTTAACGGCAAGGTATGTACCGTTACACTTAAAAGCCTTTCCTTTTCGGACGGCAGTCCGCTTACTGCAGACGATGTTGTATATTCCTTTAACCTTGCAAAAAAGTCTTCTACCGAATACGCATATAAGCTTTACTCGGCGGAATCGGTTGCGGCGAGCGGATCGCGAACGGTGGTTTTCAAGCTCACAAAGGCAGATCCTTATTTTACAAATCTGCTTGATTTTCCGATACTTAAAAAGGGAAGTGAAAAGGCAACCACCTCGGACAGCGTGGCTTTGCCGCCGATAGGCTGCGGACGGTATAAGGTTGACGATTCCCTCAAAAAGCTTGTGCTTAACGAAAAATCCATTAGTGATCCGTCGGGTTACTCAATTAAGGAAATACGTCTTATCAACGCCCCTGACAGCGAATCCCTTTCTCATTATGTGGAAATCGGCGCGGCGGATATGTATTACAGCGATATTTCGGACGG
>CABVAD010000253.1 GCA_902496265.1 uncultured Oscillospiraceae bacterium | reverse complement strand
CGTATATGGCAGGTGATTAATGACAGCTCCTAAAAACAAATTAGAAAAACTATTAAAAGGCTTCCCTGCGCAGACTTAGGCGAGATATTAAAAAACCGCAGGAATAATCCCGCGGCTCGTGATTTTTTACAGCTTTAAGTATTTAGAAATCGCCTTTGCACAGGGGAAAGCAACGATAAATCCGCAGATGATTTCCACCAGTCCGTTAATTCCGACAAAGAGTATTACAAAGTTAAAGGGGTTTGTAGCTCCCAGCTGTTCTGCAAAGCCCTTGATAAGCTCGGTATTGTAGAAGCAAAGCACCAACGCCGTCATGAAAAACAGGGTGTTAAAAAGGGGAGCGGCAAGTGACGCCGAAAGCAGGGCGGGAATATCTGATTTTACGGACTTGCGCAAAGCCTTGTAAATTACTCCCGCTAAAAATCCCGCAAGTATTCTTGTCGGCAGACAGACTATAAGGGTAAGCAGGGGATTAATCCCTAACAGAGCTGCTCCGAACGGGCTGTAACCAAGACACTGTAAAAACGATACAATACCGAACACACCGCCTAATAAAGCGCCGCCGGACGGTCCGTAAAGTATAGCGCCAATAGCCACGGGAATCATCGAAAATGTGATTTCAAGCCCCAAGGTTTTAAGGGGAAGAAAGGACACAATCGCGGTCAGTGCGCCGAGGACGGATAAAACCGTCAGCTTCTTGATTTTTTCTTGTTTTGTTGACATAAAATTACCTCCGATGCTCTCCAAAAGCGGTAGAGCTCATAATAATATATGCAATCCGCTTTTGCGGTTATTGCTGTCAGTTATTCTTTTCGTATATTACACGAAGACCGTCAAGCAAGAGGTTTTCGTTGAAAATTATATTTCTTCGGCAATGGGCGATAATCTCTGCCGCAAGCCCGCCCGTAGCGACTACCGTGGGGGGCTCGCCCAATTCCTCTTCAATTTTGTCGAGCAGTCCGTCAAGCATTGCCGCCGTGCCGAAAACAAGCCCCGACTGCATACTGCCGACCGTGTTGCTCCCTATAACCGAGGATGGCGCTTCAATCGGAATGGAGGGAAGCTGTGCGGTGTTTTCGGTAAGCGCTTTAAGGGTAAGGCGAACGCCCGCGGCGATTGTTCCGCCCAGAAAAGCGCCGTTTTTATCAAGCACGCTTAAGGTGGTCGCCGTGCCTAAATCAATTACAACACAGGGCATTGTGTATTCCTCGAGCGCTCCGACAGCTCCCGCAACAAGGTCGGCGCCTAACTGAGCGGGATTGTCGATTTTAATATTAAGCCCTGTTTTAACGCCGGGACCTAACATTAACGGAACAATGCCGCAAAGCCGTGCGACCGCTCCGCTTATACTCTTTCCGACGGCTGGCACGACAGAGGAAATAATACAGTCCTCAACCGAATTGTAGTCGAGTCCGTGAAGTCCCAATATATCCCGTATTTCCACAGCGTACTGGTCGGAGGTTTTTAAGGTGTCGGTGGCAAGCCGCGCGGTAAAGGATAAAATACCCGCGTCGTAAGCGCCCAGAGTAATGTTGGTGTTGCCAATGTCAATAGTCAGCAGCATTTCGCTCATTCCTTATAT
>CABVAD010000252.1 GCA_902496265.1 uncultured Oscillospiraceae bacterium | reverse complement strand
GCATATTATTTCAAAGAGGAATCTCATACCTTTAACGATTATCTTTTAGTTCCGGGGTATTCGTCGGCAGAGTGTATTCCCTCTAACGTCAGCCTTAAAACGCCGCTTGTAAGGTTCAGGAAGAGCGAAGAGCCTGCGATTACTATGAATATACCGCTGGTCTCCGCCATAATGCAGTCGGTCTCGGGCGACCGTCTTGCCGTAGCGCTCGCACGCGAGGGCGGAGTTTCCTTTATTTACGGCTCGCAGTCCATTGAGGACGAGGCGGCTATGGTAGAGCGCGCAAAGAGCTATAAGGCGGGCTTTGTTGTAAGCGATTCCAACGTTACTCCCGACAGCACCCTTGCCGATATTTTGGCGCTGAAGGCTAAAAACGGCCATTCCACCGTAGCGGTCACCTCGGACGGAAAGCCGAACGGCAAGCTTTTAGGCATTGTTACAAGCCGCGACTACAGGGTAAGCCGTATGTCCGAAGACACCCTTGTGCACGACTTTATGACCCCGCTTGACTCGCTCGTGGTAGGCGGCGAGGACACCACCCTTAAGCAGGCTAACGACATTATCTGGGATCACAAGCTCAACTCCCTGCCTATTGTCGATAAAAACGGCTGTCTTAAATACTTTGTTTTCCGCAAGGACTACGACGCCCACAAGGAAAACCCCAATGAGTTGCTTGACAGCCACAAGCGCTACATAGTCGGCGCGGGAATTAACACACGGGACTACGAGGAGCGGGTCCCCGCCCTTGTCGCGGCAGGCGCAGACGTGCTTTGCATCGATTCCTCGGAGGGCTTCAGCGAATGGCAGGCGAGAACCCTTAAGTTTATCCGCGAAAAATACGGCGACACCGTTAAGGTGGGCGCGGGCAACGTGGTTGACCGCGACGGCTTTATGTTCTTAGCCGAGGCGGGTGCCGACTTTGTAAAGGTGGGCATCGGCGGCGGCTCTATCTGCATTACCCGCGAGACAAAGGGCATAGGCAGAGGACAGGCCACCGCCCTTATTGAGGTATGCGCCGCACGCGACGAATATTTTGAAAAGACGGGCATCTACGTTCCCGTTTGCTCGGACGGCGGCATTGTTCACGACCACCATATGACCCTTGCGCTGGCAATGGGGGCGGATTTCCTGATGTTAGGCAGATACTTTGCCCGCTTTGACGAAAGCCCCACAAACCGCATTACAATTAACGGCAATTATTATAAGGAGTACTGGGGCGAGGGCTCAAACCGCGCGAGAAACTGGCAGCGCTACGACTTAGGCGGCGATAAAAAGCTTTCCTTTGAAGAGGGGGTTGACTCCTACGTTCCCTACGCGGGCAGTCTTAAGGACAATGTAAGCCTTTCCCTTGCAAAGGTTAAGTCCACAATGTGCAACTGCGGCGCGCTTACTATCCCCGAGCTTCAGGAAAAGGCGAAGCTCACCCTCGTTTCCGCCACAAGCATTGTCGAGGGCGGCGCGCACGATGTTATTCAGAAGGACACTTCGGCGGGCGTCATAAAATAAAGTTATTTTGAATTTACCGACGTAAATCGGATAAAATAATTTAAAATAAAACTGTCCGCAAAGGAGAAATACTTATGAAAAAAGCCGCGAAAAACACCCTTATATGGACAGG
>CABVAD010000251.1 GCA_902496265.1 uncultured Oscillospiraceae bacterium | reverse complement strand
AACGAAAATCCGTTCTCGAAAGAGGGCGGATTTTCGTTTGTATTCATTTTTCACTCTTTAATTTGATATAAATTGAAAATTTTTTAACCCGTATCTTAATTGCACCCACAAGCCAGTCGAGTGCCTCGACACGCAGACGCGTAGTTGAGACACTTCTTTTTTTAGCTTTGGCTCTCGCGCCGAAGCGGCATTTTACCGCCGATTGACAAACAAGTGCCTCGACACGCAGATGCGTATTCGAGGCACTTGTTTTATCTGTCTTCCATTTTGACATACTCCCGATGAGGCTGAACGCTTTTGTATGCGGGACGGATTATTTTGCCCGCGTTTAAAAGCTCCTCAATACGGTGGGCGCTCCAGCCCGCTATACGCGCGATTGCGAAAAGAGGGGTGTAAAGCTCGTGGGGAAGCCCCAGCATATCGTAAACAAAGCCGCTGTAAAAATCCACGTTTACGCTGACACCCTTATACATTTTGCGCTCTCCCGCGATAATCTGAGGCGCGAGTTTTTCAACAAGGCTGTAAAGGCGGTATTCCTTTTCAAGCCCCTTTTCCTCGGAAAGGCTTTTAACAAAGCTTTTAAGCACCATTGCGCGCGGGTCGGAGACAGAGTAAACGGCGTGTCCGATACCGTAGATGAGTCCCGCCCTGTCGAAGGTCTCCTTGTGCAGAATCTTTTTAAGATAGTCGGCTACCTCTTCCTCGTCCGCCCAGTCCTTAACGTTTTGCTTAATGTCGTTAAACATAGCGCACACCTTAATATTCGCTCCGCCGTGCTTGGGTCCTTTAAGCGAGCCGAGCGCCGCCGCTATTGCCGAATAAGTATCTGTTCCCGAGGAGGAGACAACGTGGGTTGTAAAGGTGGAGTTATTTCCGCCGCCGTGCTCGGCGTGGAGTACCAGAGCGGCATCAAGCACCCTTGCCTCAAGCGGGGTGTATTTTCCGTCAAGCCTTAACATATAAAGTATGTTTTCGGCGGTGGAAAGCTCGGGACGCGGCTCGTGAATAAAGAAGCTGTCGCTTCCGTTGATGTAATAATTATAAGAATGATAGCCGTAAACCGAAAGAGACGGAAACCGCGCTATAAGCTGTAAGCACTGGCGCAGAACGTTCGGAATATCGGTGATGTCCGCCTTTTCGTCATATGAATAAAGCGTCAACACGCTCCTTGCAAGCGAGTTCATCATATCGGCCGACGGCGCCTTCATAATTATATCGCGTACAAACGAGCCGGGCAGAGTCCTGTAGGAGGAAAGAACTCCCTTAAATTCCGCAAGCTCGGATTCGCTCGGAAGCTCGCTGAAAAGCAGAAGATAGGCTATTTCCTCAAAGCCGAAGCGGTTGTCTCTTATAAAGCCCTCGACCAGCTTTTCGACGTCATAGCCCCTGTAATAAAGGTGACCCGGACAAGGCACCTCCTCGCCGTCAACATTCTTTTTGGAGACAATTTCCGATATTTCGGTAAGGCCCGTAAGCACGCCCTTGCCGTTAAGGTCGCGCAGACCCCTGTTCACCTTGTGCTCAATGTAAAGCTGCGGCTCGATTCGGCAGTTGCCGACGCAGTAATCGGAATATTTTAAAATTTCCGGTGTAATCGCGTTATAATCGTTACCTGATTTTCCGCCCATTTCGTCCCTCTTTTCTTTATATCTCATAA
>CABVAD010000250.1 GCA_902496265.1 uncultured Oscillospiraceae bacterium | reverse complement strand
AACAACAGTCGCCGCCGCATGAAGCGCAGTCGGGAAGTCCTTCGGGCTTTTGAAGCTCGGGGTGCTTCTGATAATAGTCGTAAAGCGCCGCCTTTACGGCTTCTTCCGCTAAAACCGAGCAATGTATTTTATGGGCGGGAAGACCGTCGAGCGCCTCGACCACCGCCTTGTTTGAAAGCTTTAAAGCTTCTTCCACAGGCTTTCCCTTTATCATTTCGGTCGCCATTGAGCTTGTGGCGATTGCCGAGCCGCAGCCGAAGGTGTTGAACTTCACGTCGGTTATAACTCCGTCCTTTATTTTAAGGTACATTTTCATAATATCGCCGCATTTTGCGTTGCCGACCTCGCCGATCGCGTCCGCGTCTTCAATCGTGCCTAAATTCCTCGGATTTCTGAAGTGATCCATTACCTTTTCACTGTATAACATATTTTCTCTTTCCTTCCTGTAAATCTTTCCAAATCGGAGACATGGAGCGCAGGTATGTGACAACCTCTGGTACCTCTTTTATAATGCGGTCGGCTTCTTCCTCGGTATTGTATTCGCAAAGCGAAATTCTGAGCGAGCCGTGGGCGACCTCGTGGGGAAGACCCAGCGCTAAAAGCACGTGGCTCGGGTCAAGCGAGCCCGAGGTGCAGGCAGAGCCCGAGGAGGCGCTTATACCCCTGTCGTCAAGCAGTAATAGGAGCGATTCGCCCTCAATGCCCTCAAAGCACATATTAAGCGTTCCCGCAAGACCGCGCTCTAAATCTCCGTTGATTTTTGAATGGGGGATTTTTGATAACTCACGCGCTATTTTATCGCGAAGAGTCTTTACATAGGCAAAATTCTTATCAAGGCTGTCACAGCTTTCCTTAAGCGCCGCCGCCATACCGACTATTGCGGGGACATTTTCCGTTCCCGCACGCTTGCCGCGCTCCTGTGCGCCGCCCTCAATAAGGTTTAAAAGCGGAATACCCTTTCTTGCGTAAAGCGCGCCCGCGCCTTTCGGACCGTGGAATTTGTGGGAGGCGATAGAGAGCATATCTATATTCTGCTCCTTAACGTCGATTTTAATATGCCCCGCCGCCTGTACCGCGTCGGTATGAAAAATTACGCCTTTTTCGCGGCATATTTCACCGATTTCAGCTATCGGCTGAACAGTGCCTATCTCGTTGTTGGCGTACATTATTGTGACAAGGGCGGTATCCTCTCTGATAGCGTCTTTTAGCTCGTCCACTCTTACAAAGCCGTCGGAGTGAACGGGGAGAAGGGTGATTTCAAAGCCCTCTTTTTTGAGCTTTTCGAGGGTGTGCAGTACCGCGTGATGCTCAAAGGCGGAGGAAATAATATGCTTTTTACCGTTTTTCGCACCTAAATACGCCGCGCTTATAATCGCCTGATTGTCGGCTTCGCTCCCGCCCGAGGTAAAGGTTATCTCCTTCATATCGCAGTTAAGGCAGTCGGCTATAGTTTCCCTTGCCGAAAAACAAGCTTCCTGTGACTTCTGACCTAATGTGTAAAGGCTTGACGGATTGCCGTAAAGCTCCTTAAAATAGGGGAGCATAGCATTAAATGCGGTGTCGCTCACCCTTGTTGTCGCGGCGTTGTCCGCGTATACGTTTATCATATGTCTCACGACCTTAATTTTTATTTCGTTAATACTTTAACATATAATTCCTAC
>CABVAD010000249.1 GCA_902496265.1 uncultured Oscillospiraceae bacterium | reverse complement strand
TTTTTATGCTTATATCGATAATATCCGTGTAATGAAATATAAACACAAGAAAAAACAGCAGAAAATTTATAAAAGCTATCCACGGATGTCGTTTTTTTGTCTGCATATGACCCTCCGTTTTTACTTTTCCTTACTCGGGTCAAGTCCGCCCTGACCCTCAAATTCGGTTATAACCATAACGCCCTTAAGGGATTCAAAATCAACAAACGGCTTGACTTCGGCATAAATAGAGGTGTTGTATTTATCACTGCCTATAGACTGTATCGTTCCTATAAGCAGTCCAGAGGGGAAAATTCCTTCGCCCGAGGTAACGACATAATCGCCCACGGCAATATTACATGAGCGGGAAAGATTGTAAAACCTCGTTTTTCCCTTAGACGCCAACCCCACAGAGCCCGAAAGCACGCCCGAGTCGTTTGTTCTGTTGTCAAGCGCGCCCGCCGAAAGCTCGGGGCTTAAAACGGTGACCACCTTTGAGGTGGTAAGCCCCGCCTGTGAAACAAAGCCGACAAGCCCCGCCTCGGTAATAACGGGGTCGTTTGCGGATATGCCGTTTACAGTACCCCTGTTAATCACAAAGCCCTTGTAGGGATCCTCCTTATCCCGCGAGATAAGGGTTGCCGCCTCAAACTTAAAGCTCGGGTTTTTGTCCTTTATTTCAAGATAATCCTTATAAAAGCTGTTCTCGCTTGTGACACGCTCGTAATCGGCTAATTTTTCGCGCAGCTCGGCGATTTGGCTTTCAAGCTCGGCGTTTTCAAGCGACAGCCGCTCACCCTCGGTATACGCCCCGATAAAATCGGAAATTCCGCCCGAAATTTTCGTTGCAAGCGAGCGGAACGGGGCGGTTATTGTTCCCGCGATATCCGCCTGCGGCGACATTCTTCCGCCGATAACCGCGCAGGTAGCCGAAACCGCGATAAGCGCCACGCATACGGCTAATATTATTTTAAATTTGCGGCTTCGAAAGAAAAATCGCATTTTTGTCCTCCTAAAGCTTTTTGATTTCTTCTACCGTGGCTTTCATATCCTCTGCCGAAAAAACATAATTTCCCGCAACCAGCACGTCCGCTCCCGCGCCTACCGCCTGCACAGCAGTTTCGGCGTTAATTCCGCCGTCAACCTCAAGCATAATGTCAAGCCCGCGTCTGCTTATCTCCTCACGCAAAGCCGAAAGCTTTGAAAGCGCGGCGGGCATAAACTTCTGCCCTCCGAAGCCCGGCTCTACCGACATTACAAGCACCATATCGCAAAGCGGCAGAAATTCAAATATCTCCCGCGGAGCGGTGCAGGGCTTTATGGTAAGGCAGGCTTTACAGCCCAAAGCCCTTATTTCCTTCAGTGTTTCGGCAACATCGCTTCCCGCCTCGTAATGAAAGCCCAGAAGGTCCGCTGTCTCGGCAAACTGTCTTATATACCTGTGCGGGCGGTCGATCATAAGATGCACGTCAAGCGGAAGGCTTGTGTGCTTTTTTATCGACTTTATCACGGGAACACCGAACGAAATATTCGGAACGAAAATTCCGTCCATAACATCAAGGTGGAGCATATCCGCCCCCGCGTCCTCTAATCTTTTTATATCGTCCTTTAAAGAAAGGAAATCCGCCGTAAGAACCGACGGTGAAATTTTAACCGACATTTTTTCCTCCGATTTTCCGATTTTTATACATATACTATT
>CABVAD010000248.1 GCA_902496265.1 uncultured Oscillospiraceae bacterium | reverse complement strand
TTCCATTTTCAGCCATTTGCGAACGGTTTGTAAAAATTGCAAAAAAAGTATTGACAAACAGTGGTGTTTAGTGGGATAATAAGATTAGTTATAATGTTTATAGACTTTGCTTTTTTGGTGATACAGATGCGAATTATTACCGGCGCGGCGAGGGGCAAACGCCTTATCACGCCCGAGGGCAGAGATGTCCGCCCCACACCCGAACGGGTCAAGGAGGGACTTTTCAGCGCTTTACAGTTTGATATTGAGGGCAGACGCGTGCTTGACCTTTTCGCGGGCTCGGGTCAGTTAGGGCTTGAGGCTTTAAGCCGCGGGGCGCAAAGCGCCGCATTTGTCGACGCGGCGGACGCTTCGGTTAAAATCGTAAAGCAGAATATCGAGCTTACGGGCTTTGGCGATAAAGCGCGGGTTTTCCGCTCGGATTACGCCTCCTTTGCGGCGGCGTGCAGGGATACCTTTGATATAGCTTTTCTTGACCCTCCCTATGCCGCGGGACTGCTTATGCCCGCTGTTAGGGCGGTGCTTCCGCTTATGAGCGATTACGGAGTGATAGTCTGCGAGCACCCGCCCGAGGTTGTGCCCGAGCCTTCGGTCGGCGGCTTTTCGGTAGTGAAAACCTATCGCTACGGCAAGGTTTTGGTTACGGTTTATCGGAAAGGAGAAGGGCAATGAACACTCTTACCGCCCTGTGTCCCGGCAGCTTTGACCCTGTAACCTGCGGGCATCTTGATATTATAACAAGAGCCGCTAAGATGTTTGATAAGCTTATCGTTGTTGTGGCAAGCAACGGTGCAAAGCATTGCTCCTTTACCCCCGAGGAACGGGTGCAGATGATTAAAAAATGCACCGCCGAGTTTGAAAATATCGAGGTAGTGCATTACGACGGTCTGCTCGCCGATTACGCGGCCAAGCGGGGCGCAAACGCTATAATTAAAGGACTGCGCGCTATGTCCGACTTTGAATATGAGTTTCAGATGGCGCTCACCAATAAAAAGCTTAATCCGAATGTTGAAACCCTGTTTCTTACGACCGCTTCGCAGAATATGTATTTAAGCTCAAGTATGGTAAAGCAGGTTGCGAGTATGGGCGGAGATATTTCGAGCTTTGTCCCCGAGGTTATAAAGCAGGACATAACAGACAGGATTTACATAAAAAAACAGACGAATTTAACGGAGGAATAAAAAATGACACTTGATGAATTACTGGAACAGTTTGACGAGGTTTTAGACAGCGGAATTAAATTCCCCGGCAAAAAGACCGTGGTTGATGTTGAAAAGCTGAGGGCGGTTGTGGACGATATCCGACTTAACATTCCCGCAGAGATTAAGCAGGCAAAGGGCATTGTCGCCGACCGCGCCGACATTATCACCAACGCCAAGCGCGAGGCTGACGGCATTATAAGAAACGCCGAGGAACGCGCAAAGGCTATGACCGCGCAGGAGGAAATCGTAAAATTAGCCCAGCAGAAGGCGGCGGAGATAATCGCCACCGCCCAGACCAAGAGCCGCGAAATGAGAAAGGCGGCGCAGGATTTTGTCGACGATATTATGCGCCGTGCCGACGAGGGACTGACCGCCAATTTAGGCGAGGTTAGAAAGACCCGCGCCGCCTTAAAGCAGCAGATTCCCTCCGCTAAGGAATAATAATAATTCAAATTAAATATTAAAGGCTGTGACGGAGAC
>CABVAD010000247.1 GCA_902496265.1 uncultured Oscillospiraceae bacterium | reverse complement strand
ATTGAGAATTTTTTTAATTAAAATAATTTCATCAGGGTACAGGTGTCTTTGCCCGACTTCAATTTTTGCTACTGCACTCCTTGTTATGTCACAGCCTTCAAGCTGTAATTTTGCGGCTAATAATTCCTGAGTCAGTTCCGATTTTATTCGGAGCTTTTTTATATTTTCACCGATTTGTTTTTCAATGGCAGGATTCATTGTCATATCACCTTTTTGTTCTCGTTTAAGAGCAAAAGTATTCGACAATATTATAAGTGAGTGATATTATAATTATGAACCTATATAAGTGCAGACATCTAAAATCAAGGTGAAATTATGATAGCAACATTTTTCGGACACAGGTACGCACCGCAAAAAATAGAGCCCGCATTGTGCGAGGCTCTGTCGGATTTGATTAAAAATAAGAATGTTGATTTATTCTATGTAGGGAATCACGGCGGGTTTGACCGAGCGGTAAGAAGATGTCTTAAGGCGTTGAAATTACGCTATCCGCATATAAAATATTATGTTGTTGCATACGTAACCGATATAACCGGTAACGCTGCGCATTTTAAGCAGGTGGCTGAGAAAAAAGGAAAAACAGTCATTAATTTAAATATCGGATAAAACAGGAAGTTATTTTTCAAGAAACCGCTCGACTGTTTGGTTAAATTCCACGCTGTCGGTCTGTGCCGCGGCGTGGTTTCCGTTTATAAAGCAAAGTAAAGCTCCGTCAATCGAATCGGCGATAAGGCGGGTGTGATTTTTGCATATAAGGTCAAGCGTTCCCGCAATCACAAGGGTGGGGCATTTGACAGTGCTTAGCTCCTCGGGGTTAATATCGGGCTGTTTTGCCATAAGGGCTAACAGTTCTTTTTTTCTTGCCGCCTTTTTGCTGAAACGCGAAAGCAGGCAGGAAAAGCCGTAAAAAAGCCTTACGGGCAGTAAAAAGGATTTTTTTAGACCTGCGGGGTATAAATTCGCGCTGTTTAAAATAAGCTTTTCCACATATTCGGGGTATTTAAGGGTAAATAAAAGGGCGATGTTCCCGCCGTCCGAAAAGCCTAAGATTACCGCTTTTTTAATGCTAAGGGAGTCAAGAAATTCCTTTAAATCATCAGCAAAGGTATCAAAGGTAAAGGGTGCAGAGCCGCGCGGAGATTTTCCGTGACCCCTTGTGTCGGGAACTATCACGCGGTATTTTTCGGCGAAAAAGTCAATCTGATTTTTAAAAAATCCGCCGTTTTCCCCGTTGCCGTGGAGCAGAATAAGCGGAGTGCCGTAGCCCTTTTCGGTGTAATAAAGCTTAATCGGCATAATTTTAACCTAACTTCTTTAAATGGCGCTTAATCGCCTCAAAGCTTTCGTCGCTTATATCGTGCTCTATTTTGCAGGCATCGGCTGTCGCGGCGGGTTCGGTAACCCCTAACATTTTAAGCGCATCGGCTAAAACCGTGTGCCGCTCGTAAATCTTTTCGGCGATTTTGTTTCCGCTTTCCGTAAGGGTTATATAACCGCCGCCGTCCACATTTATGTAGCCGTCCGTTTTTAAAAGCCCCACGGCGCGGCTTACGCTCGGCTTTGAATAGCCCATATATTCGCTTATATCAACAGAGCGCACCGTCCCGCTTTTGCGGCTTAGTATTAAAATTGTTTCAAGATACATTTCTCCCGATTCCTTAAGGTGCATAGGCTCATCTCCTTTATTAATATA
>CABVAD010000246.1 GCA_902496265.1 uncultured Oscillospiraceae bacterium | reverse complement strand
TCTGTATGTTTTTCAGGGTTCGGGTTTTATAATTCCCGAAATTTTCGGCGGCAGGAAATATGATATACTGTATTATATACAAAATTTCGAACGGTGTTAAAGAATGGATTTAAAAGAAGCAGCACTAAAAAAGCATTACGAATGGCAGGGAAAAATCGAGGTTGTCTCCCGCACCTCGGTTAAGAACGCCGAGGATTTATCGATTGCATATACCCCGGGCGTAGCACAGCCCTGTCTTGAAATAGAAAAGGACTATAACAAGTCCTTTGAGCTGACAAGAAGAGCCAATCTGATTGCCGTTGTGACCGACGGCTCGGCGGTTTTGGGACTCGGCAACATAGGACCCGAGGCGGGTATGCCCGTAATGGAGGGAAAATGCGTGCTGTTTAAGGAGTTCGCGGGGGTTGACGCTTTCCCTATTTGCATACGCTCAAATGATGTTGACGAGATTGTTGACACGGTTTACCGAATTTCGGGCAGCTTCGGCGGCATTAACTTAGAGGATATTGCCGCGCCGCGCTGCTTTGAAATTGAAAAAAAGCTTAAGGAACGCTGTGATATACCCGTATTCCACGATGACCAGCACGGAACCGCCATATGCGTTGCGGCGGCGGTCACAAACGCCCTTAAAATAACGGGCAAAAAGCTTTCTGATATTAAGTGCGTAATAAACGGCGCGGGCGCGGCGGGAACGGCGATTGGCGAGCTGTTATTAAAATTAGGGCTTAAAAACCTTGTTATGTGCGATAAGGCGGGCGCGATTTATAAGGGTATGGAGGGTCTTAGCCCCGCCCATAGGGAGCTTAGCCTTAAAACCAACCCGAGCGGCGAAAAAGGGGGGCTTGCTGACGTAATGAAAAACGCCGACGTGTTTATCGGCGTTTCCGCTCCGAATATCGTAACGCGGGAAATGGTGTCTTCAATGAACGCGGGCGCGGCAGTTTTCGCAATGGCTAACCCCGTTCCCGAAATTATGCCCGACGAGGCTAAAAAAGGCGGTGTGGCGGTTGTCGGAACGGGGCGTTCCGACTTCCCGAATCAGATAAACAATGTTCTGGCGTTCCCGGGCATTTTCCGCGGCGCGCTTGATGTAAGAGCGTCCGATATTAACGAGGAAATGCAGATGGCGGCGGTTTACGCGCTGGCAGGGCTTGTAAGCGACGAGGAGCTTAACGAGGAGTATATACTGCCTAAAGCCTTTGATAAAAGAATAGCCCCCGCGGTGGCGGAGGCTGTTGCAAAGGCGGCAAGGGACTCGGGAGTGGCGCGTATCTAAAAAACTTCGGGCCTTATTCCGACAAGCAGAAGCACCGCGGCCGATGCCATAACCGCAAAGGGCGAATACTTTTTTGTAAGCTTTATTTTAAACTCGGCGGGGTCTATGTCGTTGCCTACAAAATCGGTTACGGTGCGCTGTAGAGAGGCTAGCAGTGAAGCATCGCCAAGGCTTGAGAGGGTAACGGTGTTTTTAGCGCCCATACCGCAGCTTATAACGGGTGTTCCGCAGGCTTTAAAGGCTTTAAGCGCGGCTAAGTTTGCGTCCTCGCAGATTCCTATTATTCCGTCGGGGAAAACCTGATTGTCAAAACGGTCGGTATCGTCTATAAAAACGGCGATACCGTTTTTTAGTTTTATATCGGTTTTTTTGTATTCGCTTACAACCGTAAAGCGTCCGCCCACAGAGCTTACCGCCTTATCCGAGATATAGTCGGCTC
>CABVAD010000245.1 GCA_902496265.1 uncultured Oscillospiraceae bacterium | reverse complement strand
GAGTTTGTGTCTCCGCCTTTTTTCGTTCTGCGAAGTCACGAATTTGCAGGAATACACGGTATTTCAAAAATGAGTGCAAAGCAGGCGGGAAAAGTCGGAGACCCAAACCGTAACGGGTTCGACTCTCGCCAGCCTAACCGAGCAGGGATATTAGCACGCCCGCCGCGATAGCCGAGCCGATAACTCCCGCTACGTTCGGACCCATTGCGTGCATAAGCAGGAAGTTGGAGGGGTTCTCCTTCTGACCGACCGACTGCGAAACACGCGCCGCCATAGGAACGGCGGAAACGCCCGCAGATCCGATAAGCGGATTTATCTTGTTCTTTGAGAATAAGTTCATCAGCTTTGCAAAAAGCACACCGCAAGCGGTAGCAACGCCGAAAGCGACAACGCCCATTGCGATTATTTCAAGGGTCTGAAGCTTTAAGAAGGTTTTAGCCGTAGCGGTAGCGCCGACAGAGATACCGAGAAATATTGTAACGATATTCATAAGCTCGTTCTGAGCGGTCTTGCAAAGACGGTCGGCAACGCCCGATTCCTTCCAAAGGTTTCCGAGCATAAGGCAGCCGACAAGCGGAGTAGCCGACGGAACAAGCAGAGCCACGAAGATAGTGACCGCAATCGGGAAAATGATTTTTTCCTTTTTAGAGGGCTGTCTTAAGGGCTTCATTACAATCTGGCGTTCCTTTTTGGTGGTAAGCAGCTTCATAATCGGCGGCTGAATAACAGGAACGAGCGCCATATAGGAATAGGCGGCAACCGCGATAGGTCCTAAAAGGCTCGGCTGTAAAAGCGAGGTAGTGTAAATAGCGGTCGGGCCGTCCGCACCGCCGATAATACCGATAGAGCCTGCCGCCTGCTGTGAAAAGCCGAGCGCAATACAGCCGATAAAAGTTGCAAAAATACCAATCTGTGCCGCCGCGCCCAAAAGCAAAGACTTAGGATTGGAAATCAGCGGTCCGAAATCGGTCATAGCCCCGATACCGATAAATATAAGGCAGGGATAAATGCAGGTCTTAACTCCGATATAAAGGTAGTCGAGCAGACCGCCGTTTGCAAGAATATAGCCGTAATTGTGGTAATGCGCCGAGCCCTCGGTCATAAATTCCGTCCAAAGATCGCCGTTATACATTCCCGCCCCGGGCAGGTTGGTAAGCAGCATACCGAACGCGATTCCGATAAGCAGCAGCGGCTCAAATTTCTTGTGTATGGCAAGCCAGAGAAGAAGCAGGGAAACAAGAATCATCACAAGGTTTCCCCAGTTTTCTTTAAAATTGCCGAACAGCATATAAAAGCCTGTGGTTTCGGCAAACTCAAGTATTTTATCTAACATATCGCGCTTCTCCCAACTGTTAACCGATTACGCAGAGAACCGCGCCTGTCTCAACGGCAGCGCCCTTGGATACGTTTACAGAGGTAACAGTACCGTCGCAGGGAGACATAATCTCGTTTTCCATCTTCATAGCCTCAAGCACCATAAGTACGTCGCCCTTCTTTACGGTCGCGCCGTTTGTGACATTTACCGAAAGAATAGTACCGGGCATCGGGCTTGATACGGTTTCACCGCCTGAAGCGGGCTTTGCAGCGGGCGCGGGAGCGGCGGCAGGTGCCGAAGCAGCAGCCTTGGGAGCGGCTTTAACATCGGAAGCGTCAACCGCCTCAAGGGTAATTTCGTAGGCGGTACCGTTTACAGTTACATTATACTTTTTCATTTTTAAACA
>CABVAD010000244.1 GCA_902496265.1 uncultured Oscillospiraceae bacterium | reverse complement strand
TAAAGAAAAAGTTTGTTATTATCTTAACAAATACACATTAAACAATGGCGGGAGACAAGCCCCCGCCCTACGTTATTTAATTAAATTTATTAATGCATAGAAGACATTTATGTCTTTCGTGTCTAGCATCTAATATCTAGCGTCTAACATCTAAATCAGCTGACCGCGTTATTCGAGCCTACCGTGACCGAGGTGGTATAATACCGTCCGCTTCGGTAGATTTTAATATTTACCTTATCGTTCGGCTTGCAGTCCTCAATCACTTCGCTTAAAACGGTGTAATCACCGATTGTTTTGCCTGCAAACTCGGTTATAATATCGCCCTTTGCAAGCCCTGCGTTTTCGGCGGGACTGCCCTCGGCAATGCTTGAGATAACCGCTCCCGCGGGATATCCGTAATATTTAAGCACGCTTGCGGTGTACTTTTCGCTTATCGTAATGCCGATATAAGGCTCGGGATCGTTCTGCTTTTCAATTATTTTTTTGCAGATTTCTCCTACCGTGTTTGACGGAATGGCAAAGCCCATTCCCTCAAATTCCTCGGAAACAATTTTAGAGCTGTTAATTCCCACAAGCTGACCCTTAACGTTAACAAGCGCGCCGCCCGAGTTACCGGGATTAATCGCGGCATCGGTCTGAATAAGCTTTACGTCGGAATCCGAGGAAACGACGCGGTTAAGACCGCTTATAACGCCATAGGTTACGCTGTCCATAAATTCAAGTCCGCCGGGATTTCCTACCGTGATTACATACTGACCGACCTTCAAATCGGAGGAATCCGCAAACTCCACGGCGGTAAGCCCGCTTGCGTTTATCTTTAAAACCGCAAGGTCGGAGGCGATATTGTAGCCGACAACGCTTGCTTCGTAGGAATCGGAGTCAAGACTGCCGACAAACACCTCGATTTTTGAGCCCGACTTATTTGTAACCGCGCCCGAAATCACATGGTAATTGGTAATTATATAGCCGTCCGAGGAGTAAACAACACCGCTGCCCTCGCCCGTTGACTCGCTTGTGCCGCCGAAAAAGCTCATTACCGAGGTAGTGGTCCTTATTCCCACAACGCTGGGCGTTACCTTTTTAGCAACCGCCTCCACCACCGATTCCGCGGTTTCGTCAATATTAATATTAACGTTTTGACCCGAAACGCCCGAGGGGGCGGGAGAGGTATCGCTGCCGTTTGTGTTGATTTTTACCGCCGCTATGCCGCTTACCGCGCCTATTACCGCCGCGAGCAGAGCCGCAAGCACCACGACCCCCGCGCCGTATTTTTTGCCTGTTTTGGGCTTTTTAGGCTTCGGCGGCTTATAGTTATAAAGCGGACGCCCCGTCCGGGGATCGTAATTTTCGCCGCCGTTATATGCGCCGTACTCGCCGTTCGGGAAAAAGTCCCTGCGGGGCGGCGGGGTCTGCTCTGCACCTTCCGCTCTGTTAGAATTGCCGACAGGCTCTGCGGTATAGGCGGCATCGTTCCCGCCCACAGCCTCGTCCTGAATAATGTCCTCGCGGCTCTTGGTATAAAAACCGCCGTCGGGAGTTACGGTATAACCGTTATTATCATTCGGGGTATCTTTACCGTTCACCGAATCGAAACCGTTTAATTCGCTGCTTTGCTTATTAAAATCGTCCATAAAACGTTCCTCCTTTTGTTTGAGCCTATTATAAAACCTTATTGTTGCATTTCTAATTCAAATATGTGAATTTTCGGTAAATAAAAAGGAAGAAATTTT
>CABVAD010000243.1 GCA_902496265.1 uncultured Oscillospiraceae bacterium | reverse complement strand
AAAACCGTTCTACCCGCTCGACCCTGAGATAAAAAGGTATCGGTTGGGAGAAAAATGGATAAATCCCGGACCCCAATACATTCCGTTAATCGGCAGGCTTAGACGTTTTCTTAAGGAAAAGCAGATAGATATAATAATAGATATTGATATTGTGCTTGATGTACTTTCTATACCCGCGGCAAAAGGGCTTAAGACTAAGGTGGTGTCGTGGGAGCATTTTACGGCTGATTTTGAATTATCCGTCTTGTACCGTAAAATAATTTTGAAGTATTCCGTAAAAAGGTCTGATTATGTTGTTGTGCTTACAGACGGCGATTTGGAGGATTACAAAAACAGGCTCGGAAGAAAAAAAGCGATTACCCGAATTTATAATCCCGTCACCTACGAATTTCAAAATGAGACAGCAACGGAGAGAAAAAATATAATTCTTTCGGTAGGTCGGCTTGTTCCCGAAAAGGGATCAGAATATATTAAAAAAATTGCAATTAGGATATTAAAGCAGTATCCCGAATGGCAATGGGTTATTCTCGGCGACGGTCCGGAACGTGATAAGCTTGAACGGTTTATTATAGAAAATAAGCTTGAAGGCAGGCTTATTCTTAAGGGAAACGTTAAGAATGTCGACGATTATTTGCGTAAGGCGAGTATTTTTGTACTGACCTCTAAGCTTGAGGGACTGGGGCTTAGCTTATTGGAAGCAAGAGAAATGAAGGTGCCTTGTGTAGCCTTTGATGTGAAAATGGGACCTCGGGAATTGATACATAACGGAGCGGACGGTTATCTTGCGGGTTCTTTTGACTGTGATGAAATGGCAGGAAAAATAGAAAAACTAATATGTGACACTCAGTTAAGAGAGCGTTTTGCGGAAAACGCGTTTTTGTGTATGGATGAATTCCGTATTAATAAAATCGCAGGGCAATGGAAAGAAATTTTAGAGCACTTATGACGGATAAGGAAAAGAGATTATGGCGGAGATAAGCATTATCGTGCCTGTTTATCAGGTGGAAAAATACATAGGACAGTGTATTGACAGTATATTAGCTCAAACCTTTACGGACTTTGAGCTGATACTTGTGGACGACGGCTCTACCGATAATTCGGGCAAAATTTGCGACGAATACTCCGCTCGGGACAATCGGGTACAGGTCATTCATCAAAAAAACGGCGGTGCGGCTGCCGCGCGAAACAACGGAATGGATAAGGCGACAGGAAATTATTTTGCATTTATCGACGGTGACGATTACATCGTACCGACTATGCTTGAATGTTTGTATAAAAACATTTTGAAAAGTCAGGCGGATATTGCCGCCTGTAATTACCGTTACGTTTTTGAAAACGGAGACGAAAAGGATTTTTCCACCGAAAATAAAGCCGAGATTCTAAACGGAAAAGAGATATTTTATAACCGAAAAAACGAGCGCAATTACGGCTTTTGGACGGTCGTGTGGAACAAACTGTATAAAGCCGAAGCCTTTAAGAATCTACGCTTTCGTTGCGGAAAATATTATGAGGACGAGTTCTTGGCAAACGATATTTATAGGCTGAATATTAAGGTGGCGACGGTGTCGGATTGTCTTTATTATTACCGACAGCACTCTGCCAGCACTATGAGAATGAAAAACATTCGGAGAAGCTTTGATCTTATCGAGGCTTTCGAAGAAAGAATAAATATTTATTTGAAGGAAGAAAAATATTCCTTTCAAGCGTACAAGGTTTTAATTTATTCGCTGGAGTATTTAAACGAAAGCAAA
>CABVAD010000242.1 GCA_902496265.1 uncultured Oscillospiraceae bacterium | reverse complement strand
GCTTCGAGCAGATATTCAACCGTAAGCTTTTTCTTTTCCTCGCCCGAAACGTCGAGAATTATCTGACCGTTGTTCATCATTATTAGACGGTTGCCGTGGGCAATCGCGTCCTTCATATTGTGGGTTACCATCATTGCGGTGAGGTGTCCCTCTTCGATAAATTTATCCGAAAGGGCTAACACCTTTGCGGCGGTCTTCGGGTCAAGAGCAGCGGTATGCTCGTCAAGCAGTAAAAGCTTCGGTTTTTTCATAACCGCCATTAAAAGGGTGAGCGCCTGTCGCTGACCGCCCGAAAGCAGACCTACCTTAGCAGAAAGGCGGTTTTCAAGACCTAAATCAAGCTCACTTAGCATTTCCTTAAATTGCTCGCGCTCAGCTTTGCTTATTGCCCATTTAAGCCCTCTTGCCTGACCGCGGCGGCTTGCAAGCGCCATATTTTCCTCAATCCACATATCGGCGGCAGTACCCATCATCGGGTCTTGGAAAACGCGTCCTAAATATTTAGCTCTTTTATGCTCGGGGAGACGGGTAACGTCAGTGCCGTCTATCACAATAGAGCCGCTGTCAACGGGGTAAACACCCGCGACCATATTTAGCATTGTGGATTTTCCGGCGCCGTTTCCGCCGATAACGGTTACAAAATCGCCGTCGTTAAGGGTTAGATTAAGCCCGTTAAGCGCACGCTTTTCGTTAATCGTGCCGGGGTTAAAGGTTTTGTAAACATTTTTAATTTCAAGCATTGGTGTCACCTCCGGGAATAGGCTTTACTCTGTTTTCGGCAATTTTACTCTTCCAGTAGGGGATACCGAGGAAGAGGGCGACGACAAGCGCGGAAAGGAGCTTCAAATCGTTCGCGGGCAGACCGAGCCAGAGAACAAAGGTAATTACAATGTAATAAATTATTCCGCCGAATACAGCCGCTAAAAGCTTAAGCGCAAAGTTTTTAAAGAGCTTGCCGAAAGCAACCTCGCCGATAATAATTGCCGCAAGACCGATTACTATAGCTCCCCGGCCCATATTTACGTCGGCAAAGCCCTGATACTGCGCGAGCAGTCCGCCGGACAAAGCAACAATGCCGTTTGAAATAATAAAGCCGATAATCTTATTTGTGGAGGTGTTGATTCCGTTAGCCCGCGCCATAGCCTGATTACAGCCCGTGGCGCGGAGTGAATGACCGAGCTCCGTGCCGAAGAACCAGTAAAGCACAAAAATGATTAATGCTATGAAAATTGCGCAGACAATAAGGGATTTATTGATGTTTCTAAGGGAAATCAGCAGGTTGTATTTATCCACCGAAAGGGGCTGATTTGCCTTTCCTCCCAAAATACGGAGGTTTACCGAATAGAGCGCAATTTGAGTGAGTATTCCCGCAAGAATGGCAGGAATACCGAATTTTGTATGGAATATTCCCGTGACAAGCCCCGCAAGACAGCCCGCGAGCAAGGCTAAAAGAAGTGCAAGGAATATATTCATTCCGCCCGCGGTGCAGACTACAAGCACAGCGCCGCCCGTGCCGAACGAGCCGTCAACGGTAAGGTCGGCAAGGTCGAGTATTTTGTAGGTTATGTAAAGTCCTACCGCCATAATTCCCCAAACTGCGCCCTGAGCTATAGCCCCGGGCAGGGAGCTTATAAATGATAGCATATTTTTTGATTCCTTTCGGCAAAAAAATAGTAGATATAAAAACAGGAATAAGCGATAAGGCGCGGAACGCCTTATCGCTGTTTATTTTTTAAAAACTTATTCCTCTGAAAT
>CABVAD010000241.1 GCA_902496265.1 uncultured Oscillospiraceae bacterium | reverse complement strand
TATAATTTTCGTATTGTGAGGTAGATATATGAAACGCGTTATTAAAACGCTTTGTCTGGTACTTGCTCTGCTGACGGCTTTTTCCCTTACCGCCTGTAACGACAGCTATCAGGACGCGATAATATATTTTGAAATTCCCGAAAAACCCTACACCCTCGACCCGCAGACCGCTTCAACAGATTCCGAGCTTGTTATAGTGAACAATATATTCGAAGGCCTGCTGCGCAAGAACGCAAGCGGTGCGATTGTCTGCGGCGCGTGCGAAAGCTTTACGCGCGGCAATCTCGCCTATACCTTTAAGCTGAGAAAGGACATTGTCTGGAGCGACGAAAAGCCCCTGACAGCCGACGACTTTGTATTTGCCTTCCGCCGCGCGGTATCGCCCGAAACGCAGGCACCCTTTGTCTCCAGACTTTTCTGCATTGAAAACGCAAAGGAAATATCGGAGGGCAAAAAAAGCGCCGATACGCTCGGCGTGTCCGCACCCGACGCTTATACCCTTATAATAAAGCTTGCATACGAGGACGAAAATTT
Organism: uncultured Oscillospiraceae bacterium; assembly: GCA_902496265.1. Taxonomy (GTDB): domain Bacteria; phylum Bacillota; class Clostridia; order Oscillospirales; family Acutalibacteraceae; genus UBA737. The sequence goes on along the minus strand of CABVAD010000241.1, from coordinate 1,233 downwards.
TGAGGAAGCCCTCACCACTTCGGTTGCTATGCCCTGCAACGAGGAGTTTTTCAATGAATCCGCGGGAAAATACGGTCTCTCCTCAGAATACATTATTTCCTGCGGTAGCTATAAGCTTACCAAATGGAACAAGGAAAGCTTCGGAATACGGCTTTACTCAAACCCCCTCTACACAGGCACGTTCGCCGCTAAAAACTCGGCGGTTTATATCACTAAGGACAAGGAAGAGACGGCGATAGAGCGGCTTATCGGAAATAATGTGGATATCGCTTTTATCGATTCCTCCCTTTCGGATACCGCCCACGAAAATAAGCTTAAAACAATCGACTATCAGAATATCTGCTGGTTTTTGACAATCGGCTCAAGCTTCTCTCAGGATATGCGAAAATCGCTTGCGATGCTTGTCGGAAGCGAGGTATACGGCGGCGACCTTAAAACGGGCTACTCCCCCGCCGATTCTATTTTCCCCGCCGCCGTAACCGAAAGCTCCGATTCATCGGGAATGACATTTTATAATCCCGAGGCCGCAAAAACGCTCTTCACAAAGGAAACGGCAAAGCTGCCGGAAAAGAAATTCCCGTCGGGAACAAAGCTTTACTATTACGACAACGGAGTTATAAAGCCCATCATTACCGACATTGTCGGACACTGGCAAAACAACCTCGGCGCGTTTGTCAATATTGAGGCGACCGACAGCGCGGAAAAGCTGCTGCCCGAGCTTAAAAATCAAACCCTTGATATGGCAATCTTTCCCGTTCGCGCAAACAGCTCTGATTTGAAAGAATATCTTTCGGATTTCGGAATTGACGCGGGAAACGAAAGCGCTTCAAAGCTTCAGAAAACGGTTCTTAAATCAAACAGCATTTTCCCCATCGTCTTTCAAAACACCACCATTGCTTATTCGCCCTCGCTCAATGACGTCTTCACGGCTTTCGGCAACGGATATATCGATTTTTCATTTATAGTTAAAACAGAATAAGTCCGCACAAATACGCAAAAAGCATTCCGTTTTTTTCGGAATGCTTTTAATTACAGGTAACAAAAAAGATGAAGCTTGCGGTCGAGCCGCAAAGGCATAAAAACAACGCTGAACTCAAGGCGAATTGAGTCCAGCGTCACGCTGGCGCGCTGAAGAAGATTCGAACTCCCGACCTTCTGGTCCGTAGCCAGACGCTCTATCCAGCTGAGCTATCAGCGCATTGCGGTCTTTTTTTGACCGCCATAGTATAATAT
>CABVAD010000240.1 GCA_902496265.1 uncultured Oscillospiraceae bacterium | reverse complement strand
ACGACGCTAGAATCTTCCTTTTAAAATCAGCAGTATCAAGTATACGCTTTAAATTTCCCATTAGTTGTGTTAGAATAACAGAAAAAGGGGGTTTTTTATGTTTAACATTTTTCTTGTCGAGGACGATCCTGTTATTTCGGGAGCGATAAAAGCTCACCTTGAAGCGTGGGATTATCAGGTTTATGCCGCCGAGGATTTTAAAAATATAACCGAGCAGTTTGCAAGGGTATGCCCTCACCTTGTACTGCTTGATATTTCCCTGCCCTTTTACAGCGGATACTACTGGTGCCGGGAAATACGCAAAATCTCCACCGTGCCGATAATCTTTATTTCCTCGGCGTCAGACAATATGAATATAGTAATGGCGGTCAATATGGGCGGGGACGATTTTTTGGCAAAGCCCTTTGATTTAAGCGTTCTACTTGCAAAGGTTCAGGCGGTTCTCCGCCGCACCTACGATTTCGCGGGGCAGTCAAGCCTTATAACCCATAAGGGCGCGGTATTAAACAAGGACGACAACACGCTTATCGCGGACGGCGAGCATATACCGCTTACCAAAAATGAATACAGGATTCTTCTCTCGCTTATGGAGAAAAAGGGGGAAATCGTCTCCCGCGACGCGCTTATGGAGCGGCTTTGGGAGACCGACAGCTTTGTTGACGAAAACACCCTTACGGTCAACGTTACAAGACTTCGCAAAAAGCTTGAGGGCGCGGGGCTTGACGGCTTTATTACGACCAAAAAGGGCAGCGGTTATATGGTGGAGTAAATGAAATTTTTAAAATCAAAGCTTCTTAAAATCACAGCGTTTGTACTTTCCGTCGGTATTTTTTACGGAGTAATCGCGCTGTACGGGCTTGAGACCTCTGCGGTGCTCTACGCCGCCTGTTTATCTATTGTTTTTCTTGCTCCCTTTGCCGCGTATAAAGCCTTTAGCGGCATAAAAAAGCGTAAAAACCTTGAAAGGCTTATAAAAAGCGGCGGCGCGGAGCTTTCCGAAAAGGAAGCTATGCCCGAGCCGTCCGACCGAACCGAGTATTGCTATCAGGAATTAATAAGGCTTACCTATTCTCAAAAGCAGTCGGCTTTGTCGGAATATGCTTCAAAGCGCCGCGACACCGAGGATTACTATACCCTTTGGGCGCACCAAATTAAAACCCCGATTGCCGCAATGCGGCTTTTGCTTTCGGGCAGGGACGACGCGGATTTTCGCGAATGTGAGGCGGAGCTTTTTAAAATCGAGCAGTATGTGGAAATGGCGCTCGGGTTTCAGCGGCTCGAGAGCGAGACGGGGGACTATGTTTTTAAAAGCTGTGATATCGACCATACCGTAAAGGGCGCGGTCAAGAAATTTTCAAAGCAGTTTATTTTAAAAAAGCTCTCGCTTGACCTTAAAAAAACGGGCATTGTCGCCGTCACCGATGAAAAATGGCTTTCCTTTATAATAGAGCAGATAATCTCAAACGCCCTGAAATACACTAAAAAGGGGTGCGTTTCGGTATACGGCGAGGGGCAGACCCTCTGTATAAGCGACACGGGTATCAGCATTGCGGCGGAGGATCTCCCGCGCGTTTTTGAAAAGGGCTACACGGGCTACAACGGCAGAAGCGACAAAAAGGCGACGGGCTTAGGGCTTTACCTGTCAAAGCGCATAGCCGATAAGCTGGGTCACGGATTAAGCATTTCTTCCTCACAAAGCGGCACTACGGTTAAAATCGACCTTTCGAGGAAAGAAATAGATATTAGCTGATTTATGTTTTTTGTTATTTAACATCTAAAGTC
>CABVAD010000239.1 GCA_902496265.1 uncultured Oscillospiraceae bacterium | reverse complement strand
CGAAAGGAATATACAGGTTTTCTCATATATTATGAAAAATTGAGAAATAACATATGCTTTATTCTGCTGCCGTATCCGAAGAATCTGCATTTCCTTTATAGGAATTTATATAGAGCTTAACCGCCGAATCCGCGCTTACCTGAGTACCGTACTTAGGCTCCTGCTCAAGCACGACTCCGGGTTCGTGATCCTCGTCGTACTTTTCGCCTACATCGATATTATCGTAAAGGAAGCCCTGCTTTAAAAGCTCAAGCTTTGCTTTGGTTTCGTCAAGTCCTAAAACATTGGCTATCTTGATTTCTTTAGGACCGAGGCTGATTGTAAGCTCAATTTTGGTGTCCCTTACGACTCCCGTACCCTCGGCGACCGACTGTGCGCAGATTTGACCGCGCGGGTATTTATCGTTAAATTCCTTTCCCTTTATGACAAATTCAAATTTTTCATAAATCTCCGACTCGGGTTGAGTTGTGTCGGCAAGCTCGGCATAATATTTTCCCGTAAGCCGAGGAACGGTGAAGAGCACGGCGGATTCCTCAGCGCCGCTGTCGATAGTACCTATTTCATCAACAGATGGGGCGCTGACCGAAGCGGCACTGCTTTGTCCCGATGAATCGCTTTTGCCGAAAAAGTCCTCCTTGAAAACCGTGAATATAAGCACGGCGACAATTACCAGGAAGACCGCGGCGGTGCAGGCCGAGGAAATAATAACATATTTGGCGGTGCCGCCGCTCTTTTTCGGAGATTTTACATTGCTTACCTCCGCTTTTTCGGGCTTGCGGGCTATCGGAGCGGTATCCGCAGTTTCGGCATATACAAGCTCGTTTTTAAAAGCCTCGATATTTTTTGTTCTGTTTTTTGGGAGCACCTGAAGTCCGTTTGCAAGCGCGGACAAAACGTGACGAGGCAGTTCCTCGGCAAATTTTGCGGAAACGGTCATAGAGTCATTGTTAAGCCTTTCGGTAGCCTTTGGCGGAACATTGCCCATAAGCACGTCAAAAAGCACCGCGCAAAGCCCGTAAACATCGGTATACGCGTCGGTGTGCATATCCGAATCGTATTGCTCTATCGCGGCAAAGCCGTGGAAAAGCTCTTCGTCAAGCGGACTGTCCTTAATACGGAGATTTTTAATGCTGTAGCCCGAAATGCGCAGCTTGCCGTCGCGCCCTACAAGCACGGTATCGGTTGAAATCCCGCCGTGGATTATTCCGAGGTCGTTCATACCCTTTACCGTGTCGATAAGCGGCAGGAAGAGCGGCCTTGCCTGTTCCCACTTGAGCGTGCCGCCGTTTTTGGCTAAAAACGCTTTAAGGGTAATTGCGGAAATACTCTGGGTCACGGTGTAAACCGTCCCGTTTTCCTCAAAAACATCGGTTACGGTCATTAAAGAGGGAAGAGATGAATCCTTTATTTGACGGTTAATATCGACAAACTCAATTAATCCCTCGTTAAAGGTGTATTCGCCGCCCTTAACCATTCCGACGGTTTTATCGGAGTTCCTTAAGGCAAAGCCCGCAGGGAAATATTCCCTTACCGTAACGACCGCCGATTCCGAGTTGTCCCAGCCGATATAGGTGATACCTTCGCCGTTTCGGTGCTTTGCCTGACCTACTGTGTAGCGTCCGGCAAGAACAAATTTTACAGTCAGACAATCCGCGGCGTTTTGAGCTGAGGAATCGTACCCGCATATGGGGCATATTTTTTCGCCGCCGCTGTCGTTCATACAGCCGGGGCACAGTTTTTCGGTGCTTAACATAAGTATTTCCACATCCTTTAAAGAGAAAAACAGTTTAAGATGTTTTATTTTCGGCTATT
>CABVAD010000238.1 GCA_902496265.1 uncultured Oscillospiraceae bacterium | reverse complement strand
TTGGGAGCGCCCGTGACAGAGAACGCGGCGTATTATTACAACCGTCTTAAATTTGTAAAAAAGACCGAGAGCTTTATTCCCGACGCCGATATTATTATAGACGCGATTTTCGGAATCGGGCTTAACCGCGCGCCCGACGAAAGGACGGCGGAGCTTATAAACGCCGTAAATTCTTCGGACGGTATACGCGTTTCGGTCGATATTCCGAGCGGAGTTCACGCCGACAGCGGGCGGGTTTTGGGCTGTGCGGTAAACGCGGATCTGACTGTCACCTTTATCGCGCTTAAGCCCTGTTTTGTTCTGCCTTACGGCTCTGATTACTGCGGCGAAACGGTTGTGGCGGATATCGGCGCGCCGCCTGTCGGCTGTAGTTATCTTACGACCGAAAAGCCGATATTTAAGAAACGGCGGCCGAATTCCCACAAGGGTACCTTCGGTACGGCGCTTATGCTTTGCGGCAGCTACGGTATGGCGGGCGCGGCGGTGCTGGCGGCGAGGGCGGCGCTTCGGAGCGGGCTCGGAATACTTAAAGCCGCGATTTGCGAAAGCATTTACTATCCCTTTACCGTTTCTGTTCCCGAGGCGGTCTGCCTTCTTTTAAAGCCTAATGAGCTTGGTACGCTTTGCCCGGAAAATCTCTGCCTGCCCGAGCTTTTAAAGGGCTGTTCCGCGGCGCTTATCGGGTGCGGAATGGGCAACAACGGGGATACCGCGCGGCTTGTACGGGAGCTTATTGAAATTTCGGAAATTCCGCTTGTTATAGATGCCGATGGCATAAACGCCCTATCGGGCGGCATAGATATTATTAAAAAGAGCAAGGCTCCTGTAATTCTTACTCCCCACCCGCGGGAAATGTCAAGGCTGTGTTCGGTAAGCGTCCGCGAGGTGGAGGAAAACCGCGCCGAAATTGCGAGAGATTTCGCCGTAAAATACGGCTGTGTGCTGGTGCTTAAGGGTGCGAACACGGTTATTGCCGAGCCTGACGGCGAGGTGTATTTTAATATGACGGGCAACCCCGGTATGTCTACGGGCGGCAGCGGCGACGCGCTTTCGGGTATTATCCTTTCGCTTTTGGCACAGGGCTTCAGTGCTAAGGAGGCCGCAAAAGCGGGGGTATATCTTCACGGCGAGGCGGGCGACAAAGCCGCGGCAAGGCGCGGGGAGAGGGCAATGCTTCCCTCCGACCTGATAGAGGAGCTTTAGCAACAGCGGGTTATCCGCCCTGATAGGAGTGCTTTGGCTTGAAAAAAATAATATCGGTTTTGTTGCTTGCGGCTTTGTCCCTTTTCCTCTGCGCCTGCGGCGGAAAAAAAGTAAACGTAACGCCCGTCACAAGGGGAATATCCTTTACCGCCGAGCTTACATACTACAATGAATGTTGTGAGGCGAAGGTCACGGTCGGCGAAAACGGTCAAGCGGATATGGAAATAATCTCGCCCGATACGATAAAGGGACTGACCCTTCATTTTGACGGCGGGGACGTGACCGCTAAGTACGCGGGGCTTGAATACAAGACCGATTTTTCGGCACTGCCCGAGGGCGCGTGCTGCACTTACCTTTACCGAATATTAAAGGATACCTTCAGAGAAGATGTTTCGGTCACCCTTGAGGGGGAAAATTACTGTATTCTGCGCGACAGCGGGGATATAAGCTATAGGCTGTATCTCGGCGGGGCGGGACTGCCTATTTCAGCCGAGGATTCACAAAACGGCTTTGCCGTAAATTTTAAAAATGTTACGATATTAAAGTAATTAAAGTAAAAAGTGAAAAAGAGCCGTTTGCACGGCTCTTTTTCACTTTTAAGGGGTTTGAGGAGAGAACTT
>CABVAD010000237.1 GCA_902496265.1 uncultured Oscillospiraceae bacterium | reverse complement strand
GTTTTATAATGTTTAAATCCGAATACTTAAAAAGGGTTTACGCGGGCGTTGAGGCGCGCAACCCGAACGAAAAGGAATTTTTACAGGCGGTAAGAGAGGTTCTTGAATCCTTAGAGCCGGTTGTAGAAGCTAATCCGAAGCTCGAAGAAAACGGTATTTTAGAGAGAATAGTCGAGCCTGAAAGGCAGATTTTTTTCCGCGTTTCCTGGGTTGACGACAACGGCAAGGTTCAGGTAAACCGTGGCTACAGGGTACAGTTCAACTCTGCTATCGGACCCTACAAGGGCGGTCTTCGTCTGCACCCCTCGGTTAACGCTTCTGTAATCAAGTTCTTAGGCTTCGAGCAGATCTTCAAGAACAGCCTTACGGGTCTTCCCATAGGCGGCGGCAAGGGCGGCTCTGACTTTGACCCGAAGGGCAAGTCGGACGGCGAGGTTATGCGCTTCTGCCAGAGCTTTATGACCGAGCTTTCAAAGCATATCGGCGCTGATACCGACGTTCCCGCGGGAGACATCGGAACGGGCGCCCGCGAAATCGGCTTTATGTACGGTCAGTACAAGAGACTGCGCAACGAGTTTACAGGCGTTCTCACAGGTAAGGGTCTTACCTACGGCGGCTCGCTTGCCCGCACAGAGGCTACAGGCTACGGCGTTTGCTACTACACCGAGGAAATGCTCAAATGTATGAAGAACGATTCATTTGAGGGCAAGACGGTTGTAATTTCCGGCTCGGGCAACGTTGCTATTTACGCTACTCAAAAGGCTACCGAGCTTGGCGGTAAGGTTGTGGCTCTTTCCGACTCCAACGGTTATATTTACGACCCGAACGGTATAAACCTTGATGTTGTTAAGCAGATTAAAGAGGTTGAGCGCGGAAGAATTAAAGAGTATGTCGAGCGCGTAAACGGCGCTGAGTACCACGAGGGCTGCAGCGGCATCTGGAGCATTAAGTGCGATATCGCCCTGCCCTGCGCTACACAGAATGAGATTGACGAAAACTCCGCTAAGACTCTGGTTAAAAACGGCGTAATCGCGGTTGCGGAGGGCGCTAATATGCCTTCCACTCCCGAGGCTATCGAAGCCTTCCAGAGTGCGGGCGTGCTTTTCGGACCTGCAAAGGCGGCAAACGCAGGCGGCGTTGCTACCTCTGCGCTTGAGATGAGCCAGAACTCTATGAGATACAGCTGGACCTTTGAAGAGGTTGACGCTAAGCTTAAGGATATTATGGTCAACATTTTCCATAACTCCTATGATGCCGCTAAGAAGTACGGTATGGAGGGCAATCTGCTTGCGGGCGCTAATATCGCGGGCTTTGAAAAGGTTGCAAACGCTATGCTCGCTCAGGGTATTGCGTATTAATTAATAAATTATTTATGCAGAAAAACGGTACAGCCTCGGGAACAGGGGCTGTACCGTTTTTTACTCAATGCGGTGAAAATTTAAGCGAATTTTTCTGTGTGAAAGGAAAAATAGGAAAATTAAAAACCTAACTTGTGCAGTAGCTTTTCAACATCGGCGGCTTTCAGCACCTTGCCCTGTGACACAACCTTTTCATTGACAACAATGGCAGGCATACTCATAACGCCGTATTCCATAACCCTTTGCATATCGGTGATATATTTTGTTTCCACAGACAATCCCATTGCTTTAACGGCTTCTTTAGTGTTCTCATATTGCTCGTGACAGGATTTGCACCCTGCACCTAAGACTTTTATGCAACAAATACCGTCTTTTGATTCAGAGCAGCAATCATTTGTAATTTCGCTGATTTCACTTGTAGGACAACCGCAATTGCAAGCGGCTTCTTCCTTTTTCTTTCCGAAATTAAAT
>CABVAD010000236.1 GCA_902496265.1 uncultured Oscillospiraceae bacterium | reverse complement strand
TATTAAAATGTCATAAACAAAGAAAATGCGTCGAATTTGTGCATTTTGTAGATAAATTTGTATTCCCGTCGGCGAAAAAATGTTACGGATTTGATACAATTTGTAACCGAATTGTATCTGCAATTTCGGGCGGTTTTGTGTATAATTAATATGTAAGAATTTTAATCGGAGGCGGCAAAATGAAAACAAGATATTTTATCTCCTTGTTACTGGCTTTGGCAATGCTCGCCTCTTTCTCGGTTATCGCCGTAAATCCGTCGGAGGTCGGCGGTAATATTTCGGTTGAAAAAGCGGCGGTAAGCGAAACCGCCGACCGGCAAAAGGTGCTTGAAGCCCGCTTTCTTAATATGCTCAATCACAGCTTCGCCTACGGCGAGGAGCTTGCTTCTGCAGATGATTTGGTGAACTGTGCGGTCACCGCGCTTTGCGTTACGGGCGGCGCGGACGGCTCTTTTATTGAGGAAAGCAGGGTAGAAGACTATCTTTATAATATGTACGGGGTAGAGGTTGAGGATTTGTCCTCTGTCAACGCCGATTTTCCTAAAAAGGACGGATATGTTTACATTATCCCCCGCGGTTACACGGTTTATAAGCACACAATTGCTTCGGTAAGGCTTAACGAGGACGGTAGCTATACCGTGACTACAAATGTGACCCTTGATTCCCACGACGGAAATCAAGAGGGCAAGGCGGTTACGCTTTTTGTAAAAAACAGTGATTCACAGTTCGGTTTTAATATAATTTCTTCCGAAATTATAATTGACGCTTATGAAGCATAAAATCAAACAGAAATAAACAGCGGCGGCAGGGGTCTAACCTTGCCGCCGCTGTTTTAACCGTTGAGCTTTTGGTTTCACAGATTTTTATAAATCTCCTTTATTTTCTCGACCTGTGCCAATTCTTTCGAAAACGCCGTTGCCGCGGAGCTTGCAACCGAGAGCTTAAAAGCGTCGGAATAGCTTCCGCCCTTTATTAAGCCCGCGATAAATCCTGCAACCATTGAATCGCCGCAGCCGACCGAGCTTACAAGCCTGCCCGAGACAGCCTTTGAGTTATGGACGGCACCGTGTTCATCAACAAGCACCGCACCGTCGCCGCCCCTTGAGACAAGAACGTTAACAGCGCCCATTTCACGGAGCTTTTTTGCGTAAGCGATAATCTTTTCGGTGCTGTCCATATCCTCTCCGAAAATTTCCGCAAGCTCATAATTGTTGGGCTTTATCAGAAAAGGTCTGTATTCAAGAACGTTCAGAAGCTGATTTCCTGTCGTATCGACAACGGCTTTTATACCCTTGCCGCGAAGCTTTTCGAGAATTTTGCCGTATAAATCATTCGGCAGAGAGGGCGGAACGCTTCCCGCGAGCACAAGACAGTCGCCTAAATTAAGCTGTTTAAGCTTCAGCAAAAGCTCATCTGTTTTTTCTTCGGGAATTTTCGGACCGTTGGCGTTTATGTCAAGCTCCTCTGTGAATTTCAGCTTAACGTTAATTCGGGTAAAGCCCTCGTCAAGCTCGATAAAATCGTTTTTTATTCCGTCGCGATTCATCATTTCGATAAGCTTTTTTCCCGTGAAGCCGGCGGCAAAGCCGAGGGCAATATTGGGAACTTCAAGCCGCGATAATATTGCCGAAACGTTTATTCCCTTTCCGCCGTAGTAAAGCTCCTCGGATTCCGTGCGGTTTATGTCGCGGTCGGAAAGCTTTTTAAGCTTCATCACATAATCAAGGGCGGGATTAAAGGTTACCGTATATACCATTTTTATTCTCCTCGGCATTTAATGACCTTATTGATATATTTAATCACATTCGCCGCCTGTTTTCAAGCGTTTAGGCAGTTTTTT
>CABVAD010000235.1 GCA_902496265.1 uncultured Oscillospiraceae bacterium | reverse complement strand
GATTTGATTACATATTATTATCAAATTTTAAGCAATCCCCTTTTCGCTTAAGGGGATTGCTTAAATTCACTTGTTGACATTTCAACAAGTTTGTGGTATACTGTGTACTTGTTGAAATGTCAACAAGTTAAAGGAGGGTCTGTTTGAAAGAAAGATTTGAAACCTTTACTGTGCTGATTAACCGAATCAGCCGTAATATCCGAAAAATCAAAAATTATGAAATGGCGGAATACAATCTGAGAAGCGTGCATATTTCCTGCATTTATTATCTGTATTCCTCAAACGCGCTTACCGCAACCGACCTTTGCGAGCGCTGTGAAGAAGACAAGGCTACGATATCCCGTGCGGTGGATTATCTTGAAAAAAACGGCTATCTGATATGCGAGACCAAATCTGCCAAGCGGTATAAAAGTCCGCTTATACTTACCGATAAAGGGGTTGAGGTCGGCAAAAAGATTTCCGATAAGATTAATTTTGTCCTTGACGAAATCAGCACGGAGCTTACCGAGGAGGAAAGACTGCAGTTTTATCACAGCCTTGCGCTTATCAGTAAAGCTCTTGACAATATCGCAAATAAGCAGAACGGAGATTATTTATGAAAACAAGAATTATTGTAGATTCGACAGCCGATTTATTTCCCGAGTTAAAAAGCCGAGTAGGCGTAGTGCCGCTTACGGTGCATTTCGGAGAAGCGGAATACCTTGACGGCGTAACGATAGACCATAAAACCTTTTATGAAAAGCTTGTTGAGAGCGACGTATTGCCGACGACAAGTCAGGCTACTCCCGATTCATTTATTAAGGAGTTTCAAAAAATCAAGGAGGACGGCGACAGCGCGGTTGTTATAACAATTTCCTCAAAGCTGTCGGGTACATATCAGAGCGCCGTTATCGCCGCCGAGGATTTTGACAACATCTATATTGTAGACAGCGGCAGCGCCGCAATCGGAAGCGGAATTTTAGCCGAAAGAGCATTAAAGCTTGCAGATGACGGTATGAACGCCCGCGAAATCGCGGAGAAGCTTAACGAAGAAAAAGAAAAAATAGTCATTATCGCCCTGTTTGATACCCTTGAATATTTGAAAAAAGGCGGACGAATTTCCAAAACCGCCGCTTTTGCAGGCTCGGTGCTCAATATAAAGCCCGTTCTCTCGGTTATTGACGGTGAAATCACCGTTTTAGGAAAAGCGAGAGGCTCCAAAATGGGCAATAATCTGCTTGTGCAAGAGATTGAAAAGGTCGGCGGCGTAGATTTTGAAAAGCCTGTGCTGTTAGGCTTTACGGGACTGTCCGACGCACTCCTTTTAAAGTACATTGAAGACAGCAAATACCTTTGGGAGAAAGGCTTAAAGGATATACGCTATACCGCAATAGGCAGTGTAATCGGCACCCACGCGGGTCCCGGCGCAATCGCCGCGGCGTTCTTTAAAAAATAATTCTTATACCTTATGCAAATTTATAACGGACGACCAATGGTCGCCCCTACGATATTTCATTTCAACCTGATAAAACAACAACATTAGGAATAAAACCTATCCTCCGCACATTTTAAGGGGTTGTTTTCGATATATTCTCAAATTTCGCGGTAATCGTTCCCGTTTCTTATAATGTGGTCGTAAAAAAGCTTCTGCCAAACCGGAAAACCGATTTGCTTTGTAACATAACCTTTCATCTGCTGAATTACGGTAGATACCGTAGGGGCGGGCATTGCCCGTCCGTTTTCATCGCTGTGAATTTGCAAAAGCAAATGGATATGATTTGGCATAATAACATACCTATCAACGGAAACAGATGTATATTTTAACGGTATATTTTTAATAGCCGTTTCAACAATATTTCCGTATTCGGATAACACAA
>CABVAD010000234.1 GCA_902496265.1 uncultured Oscillospiraceae bacterium | reverse complement strand
GGTAAGGGATATTTTAAACATTCTTTCCCGCCGCTGGCCTGTGGCAGAGGTTATAATGTGTCCCGTTTCGGTGCAGGGAGCGGCGGCTGTTCCCGAAATGCTCGACGCGCTTGACCGGCTTTATAAGCTTAATACCGTCGATTTGATAATAATAGGCAGAGGCGGCGGCTCAGCCGAGGATTTAAACGAGTTTAACAGCGAAGCGCTCGCTGTGAAGATTTTTGAGTCGCCTGTGCCGATTATTTCGGCAGTAGGTCACGAAACCGACTTTTCAATTAGCGATTTTGTAGCTGACCTGCGTGCGCCCACCCCTTCCGCGGCGGCGGAGCTTGCAGTTCCCGACTGTGAGGAGCTTGAAAAGAGACTTCAAAAATATGAATCCCTGCTTAAAGCCGCACTTACCGGGAAATATAATTACTGCTCAGCAAGGCTTAAAAAAGCAAGCTCGACCGTATTTAAACGTCCCGAGGATTATATAATAAATATGAGGGCGGAACGTATGGACCGCGCCGCCGAACGGCTTGTAAACGGCTTTACTTCGCTTTTGTCAGAAAGAGAAGCAAGGCTTCGCACTGCGGCGGCGGGGCTTGACGCCTTAAGCCCCTTAAAGGTTTTATCCCGCGGCTATGCGATTGCCCTTAGGGACGGCAAAACGGTAAAGGCCGCGGCGGAGCTTCAAAAGGGCGACAGTATAAATCTTAAATATGCGGACGGCTTTGCCGTTTGCGAGGTAAAAGAGACGGAGAGTAATATATGACCGAAAATAACGATTTTGAAAAATCGCTTGACGAGCTTGAAAAAATAGTTGAAGAGCTCCAAAACGGCGATATTTCGCTTGACGAATCCATAAAGCTTTTCGAGCGCGGAATGGAGCTTACAAACCTTTGCCGAAAAACGCTTGAAACCGCGCGGCAGAAGATAACCTCTCTTACAGAGGAGGAAGAGGAAAATGGAGAAAATCAACCTGTTTGATAATTTACTTCCGAAAATTGAACAAAGGCTTCAGGTGCTTATTCCCGAAAAGGGGGATAATTTTTCGGCGGCGCGCAGGGCTATGCGTTACAGCCTGCTTTGCGGCGGAAAAAGAATAAGACCCGTTTTACTGCTTGAATTTTATAAGCTTTGCGGGGGAAAAGGGGATAGTGCCCTTAATTTCGCCGCGGCGATAGAAATGATACATACCTATTCCCTTATTCACGATGACCTGCCCTGTATGGACAACGACGATATGAGGCGCGGCAAGCCCTCCTGTCATAAGGCGTTCGGGGAGGATACCGCCCTGCTTGCGGGGGACGCGCTTTTAACCCTTGCCTTTTCGGCGGCGGCTAAAACCGACGGCTTACCGCCTGAGCGGGTTTTAAGGGCAATTTCGGTGCTTGCCGACAATGCGGGAATAGAGGGTATGGTCGGCGGTCAGGTCATGGATTTAGAGCTTGAAAAAACGGGAGCAACCTCCGACGAGCTTAAAGAAATGTACCTTAAAAAAACCTCCTGCCTGTTAAAAGCGGCGGCTGTATGCGGCTGTGTGCTTGCGGGAGCGGACGAGGAATATATTAAGTATGCCGAAGAATACGCCGACAGCTTAGGACTCGCCTTTCAGATAATCGACGATATTCTCGACTGCACCGCCGATGAAAAAACCTTGGGCAAGCCGATAGGCAGTGACGAGAAAAACGGCAAGACCACATATGTCACCCTTTACGGAACAGACGGCGCGCGCAAAAAGGCGGCTGAGCTTTCCGAAAATGCCGAAAATCTGCTCGGTAAATTTGAGGGCGACAGCACGGCTTTAAAGGAGCTTACAAGGTATCTGCTCAACCGAAGATATTAAAAGGAATGTTATAATAAATCCAAATA
>CABVAD010000233.1 GCA_902496265.1 uncultured Oscillospiraceae bacterium | reverse complement strand
CTCCTTAATTTATTTCAAAATTTTTGAGCTTGTCCGCAAGAGCTACGAGAGGGTCTTCCTCTGCTTTTGGCTTTGCCGCGGTGTAAGGGCCTAATTTATAGGTCACGCCCAGCACCGTCTGTGCAGCTTTTCTTATACTGTCCTTATAGGTGCTGTTGCCGCTGTTTATAAGGGAGCGGAACTGCGTGTTCGGCGCGTCGATTAAAAGGTACTGCCCCTTAATGTACGCCGCCGAGTCCTTTAGCACCCCTGCGATAAGCGGGCAGGAGGTTTTTAAAATGCTTAAAACCTCGCCCCAGTTGTCTACGGGCGTTACCTCGCCGCTCTGCGTGGGTCTTGCCGCGGTCGGAGTTTCCTCGGGCGGCTCGGGCAGGGGGATTTCCTCCTCGGGCTCGGGCGGTGACTGCCGACTCTCCATAACAGGCTGTTCCTTAATCGGCTCTGCCTTTACAGGTGCGGGTGTTACCCTTACCGTGCCGTTTTCAAGGGCGCTTATCCTCCGCTCAAGCGAAGCGATATCGGAGGAAAGGGCGGGGGTGCAGAGCCTTATTACCGTCATTTCCATCTCACAGCGGCGGTTGCCGCTCTGCATACCCGCATTTGCCGACTGGAGCAGAGACAGAGTATACATTATATCCCTTATATCGTAATCCGCCGCCTGCTCTTCAAGCCTTTTAAGCCTTGACTCAGAACAGACAATGGGCTTTTTTTCGCCCTTTACGGTCCTTATTATCATCAAATCGCGGTAATGCGAGGTAAGCTCGGACAAAAGACGCAACATATCCACAGAATTGCCGTAAAGCTTATCTATAAGCATTAAAGCGCCCTCGGTGTCCTTTCCCTTAATATAATCGGCAAGGCTTATAAGGTAGTCGCCGCCCGCCATTCCGCAGACGCCCTCCACCGTTTCCTCGTCGATATTTTTTCCCGCCGAAGCGCACAAATCGAGAATAGAGAGCGCGTCCCTCATTCCGCCGTCCGCCGCCGCGGCGATAAGCGAAGCCGCGCCCTCTGTAACGCAAAGCCCCTCTTTATCGGCGATATACTGTATGCGCTCGCAGATTCTGTCCGCTTCAATCCTTTTAAAATCAAACCGCTGACATCGGGAAAGAATAGTAGCGGGGAGCTTGTGCACCTCGGTTGTGGCGAGGATAAAAATAACGTGGGCGGGCGGCTCTTCAAGGGTTTTTAAAAGGGCGTTGAAGGCGCTGACGGTAAGCATATGCACCTCGTCGATAATGTAAACACGGTACTTTGAGGAGGCGGGGGCAAAGGAAACCTGATCTCTAAGCTCCCTTATGCTGTCAACGCTGTTGTTTGAGGCGGCGTCAATCTCGACAATATCGGTGTTTTCGCCCCTCGCTACCGAAAGACAGCTGTCACACTTAAGACACGGGTCGCCGCCGTCGGGGTTTAAGCAGTTTACCGCCTTCGCCAGAATTTTAGCACAGCTTGTTTTGCCCGTTCCCCTTGTCCCCGTGAAAAGGTAGGCGTGCACGGTTTTACCCGAAGCAAGCTCGTTTTTAAGGGTTTCGGTTATATGCTCTTGACCGACAACATCCGAAAAGGTTTGCGGGCGGTATTTGCGGTAAAGCGCCTGATATGCCATAATTACACCCTCCTTTTTACAAAAATTGCGTATTTAAGTGTACGAATGAGCCGATTTACTGCGGCGCACGGGACAGACCGCTTAATGCTGCTCGGTTCCCCGCCTGACATGGTTCGCAGCGCCCCGTCGCACAGGACCCGCCCATTCGCACACTTAAACACGCAAAATTCACTTGGCAAAAGTTATTTTATCACAAAAATAATCTTTTTACAATACCAAACACATAAAATGTTGAAAAAAATTCATATT
>CABVAD010000232.1 GCA_902496265.1 uncultured Oscillospiraceae bacterium | reverse complement strand
AGGTCATTGTCGGTGCGGCGCAAAGCTCGTCGGCAGAAGCGTTTTTAATTGCCGCAACCGTTTTAAAATGCTTTAAGAGAGCCGCGGCGCGGGCTTTTCCTATACCCTCTATTTCCAAAAGCTCCGAATTAAGCATAGCCTTGCTTCGCCTGTTTTTGTGGTAGCCTATCGCAAAACGGTGAACCTCGTCCTGAATACCCGTAATAAAGGTAAAGGCGGCGCGGTTTGATTTTATTGAAATATCGCCGCCCGCGGCCGCTATGGCGCGGGTGCGGTGCTTGGAGTCCTTTACCATACCGAAAACGGGTACTGTTATACCGTGCTTTTGAAGAACGGGAGCTACCGCCGACATCTGACCGAGGCCGCCGTCAAGGAGTATTAAATCGGGCAGAACCGAAAAGCCCTCGTCCTCCCCTTTTTCGTATTCGTTAAAACGGCGGTCGAGCACCTCCGCCATGGAGCGGAAATCGTCCTGTCCTGCAAAGGATTTAATTTTAAAACGCTTATATGCGGGCTTGTAGGGTCTTGCGTCCTTATAAACAATCATTCCCGCGACATTTTCACTGCCCGCGGTATTTGAAATATCATAAGCCTCGATATATCTCGGCGCGGTGGGAAGCCCTAAAAGCCGCGCAAGCTCGTTGAGAACCGACATTTCCCTGCCCGTACGGTCGGTTTTTTCCGAAATATTTTCGGCGGCGTTTGCAAGACACATATCAAGCAGAGCCTTCTGCTCTCCCTGCTTTGGATTGATTAAAGTTACCTTGTGTCCCGATTTCTCGGTAAGCCAACGCTCCGTAAGTGAAAAATCGGAATCGGTATCAATCAAAATTCTCGTCGGTATATCGGTTTTATCGGAATAATAACGCTCTAAAAACTCCGCGTAAAGGCTAACCCTGTCCGAAACGCCGTCAATTATAAAGTGCTGTTTATCGGTAAGTCGGTAGTTCCTGAAAACAATTACCTCAGCACAGGCGGTTTCACCGATAAGGGCGGAGGCGATAACGTCCTCCGACCTATACGGAGCGCGTACAACCTTTTGCTTTTCTCGGATTTTATTTATCGCGTTTATGCGGTCGCGAAGCTTTGCCGCGGTTTCAAACTCCAGATTTTCCGCCGCCTCAAGCATTTTTTCATTAAGCTTTTCAAGCGTCTCGCCGTCCGAATCGCCGTGC
Source organism: uncultured Oscillospiraceae bacterium (assembly GCA_902496265.1). Classification (GTDB taxonomy): domain Bacteria; phylum Bacillota; class Clostridia; order Oscillospirales; family Acutalibacteraceae; genus UBA737. The sequence goes on along the minus strand of CABVAD010000232.1, from coordinate 685 downwards.
CTAATAAAATCCACTGCGGAATTAACCGTTTCAAGGTATTCTTCAAGTGAAATTTTTCCTCTGCACGGTGCGTCGCAAAGCCCGATATGGTAGTTAAGGCAGGGCTTTGAGGGCTTGTCAAAGCTTCTTGTGCAGTCGGGAAGCTTAAAAATTTTACGGGCTTCGTCCGCCGTTTCCTTTACCACATAAGAGGAGGAATAGGGACCTATAAACTCCCCGCTTTTATCAACCGACTTTGCCGTGGTAAGCTTTTTCCATTTATCCGAGGTTATTTTAATATAGGAATACCCTTTATCGTCCTTAAGGAGTATGTTATACTTAGGCTGATTTTGTTTAATAAGCGAGTTTTCGAGTATCAGCGCCTCAAACTCGCTGTCGCAGAGAATATACTCAAAATCATCTACGTTTGAAACCATACGCTTTACCTTTTCGGTATGCTGATTTCCGCTGCCGAAATACTGCGTAACGCGGTTTTTAAGGGCTTTCGCCTTGCCGATATATATAATCGCTCCCTTTTTGTCCTTCATTATATAAACGCCCGGAGTTTGCGGGAGTCGGTTGGCTTTAGCTTTAAGCTCCGTTAGCTTTTGCGGGTCGGCATAATAATTCACCAAATCACCTCAAGTTTATTTATTGTTTTGATTTTCAAGTCACTATTTTTGACATTCTGTAAATGTCACGTTAT
>CABVAD010000231.1 GCA_902496265.1 uncultured Oscillospiraceae bacterium | reverse complement strand
TAGCCCTTGTGTTTTTTCGGCTGATTTGATATAATATAAAAGTATGGTCGAATTTTGTAAATACGGCTAAAACAGCACGGTGATTTTTCGCCGCGCCGAAGGAAGGAGTACATATATGAACTATTCAAAAGAAGTAGAAAACATGTGTCCCTTGGCAAAGGGCGCATACCACGGTCCCGCTCCGATTCCCGAGGAGGGCAAATGGGTTCAGGCAAAGGAAATCAAGGATATTTCAGGTCTCACCCACGGTATCGGCTGGTGCGCTCCGCAGCAGGGCGCTTGCAAGCTTACCCTCAACGTTAAGGACGGCGTTATCGAGGAGGCTCTCGTTGAGACTATCGGCTGCTCGGGTATGACCCACTCCGCAGCTATGGCTTCCGAAATTCTTGTCGGCAAGACCATTCTTGAAGCTCTCAACACCGACCTTGTATGCGACGCTATCAATACCGCTATGCGCGAGCTGTTCCTCCAGATAGTTTACGGTCGTACCCAGACCGCGTTCTCAGAGGGCGGTCTGCCTATCGGCGCCGGTCTTGAGGATCTCGGTAAGGGTCTTCGTTCGCAGACAGGCACAACCTACGCCACAAAGGTTAAGGGACCCCGCTACTTAGAGCTTGCTGAGGGCTATATCACCAAAGTTGCCGTTGACGAAGACGACACTATTATCGGCTACAAGTTCGTTCATCTCGGCAAGATGATGGATATGATTAAAAAGGGTATGGACGCTAACGAGGCTTTGGAAAAAGCCAGCGGCCAGTACGGACGTGTTGATGACGCTGCTAAGCTTATCGACCCGCGCGAAGAATAAGAGGGAGGTAAACTTATAATGGCTTTATTTGAGAGTTACGAAAGAAGAATTGACCAAATCAACGCCGAGCTTGCGAAGCACGGTATCTCCTCTGTTGAAGAGGCTAAGGAAATCTGCGACAAAGCAGGTGTTGACGCTTACAACATCGTTAAGGGCATTCAGCCCATCTGCTTTGAGAATGCCTGCTGGGCTTACACCGTAGGCTGTGCTATCGCTCTTAAGGACGGCGTTTCAAGCGCTGCTGAGGCTTCCGAAAAAATCGGTCTTGGTCTTCAGTCCTTCTGCATCCCCGGCTCTGTTGCCGACGACCGCAAGGTTGGTCTTGGTCACGGAAACCTCGGCGCAATGCTTTTGCGCGATGAGACAAAGTGCTTTGCTTTCTTGGCAGGTCACGAGTCCTTTGCCGCGGCTGAGGGCGCTATCGGTCTTGCAAAGAGCGCAAACAAGGCTCGTAAAGAGCCGCTTCGCGTTATCCTTAACGGTCTCGGTAAGGACGCCGCTAAGATAATTTCCCGTATCAACGGCTTTACCTATGTTCAGACCAAGTTTGATTACTATACAAGTAAGCTTGAAATTGTTGAGGAAATCGCTTATTCTAAGGGCGAGCGCGCAAAGGTTCGCTGCTACGGCGCGGACGATGTTCGCGAGGGCGTTGCTATAATGCACCACGAGGGCGTTGACGTTTCCATCACAGGAAACTCCACCAACCCGACCCGCTTCCAGCACCCTGTTGCAGGCACTTATAAGAAAGAGTGCATCGAGCAGGGCAAAAAGTACTTCTCTGTTGCATCGGGCGGCGGTACAGGCCGTACCCTCCACCCCGACAATATGGCGGCAGGCCCCGCTTCTTACGGTATGACCGATACTATGGGCCGTATGCATTCCGACGCTCAGTTTGCAGGCTCCTCCTCTGTTCCCGCTCACGTTGAGATGATGGGACTTATCGGAATGGGCAACAACCCGATGGTTGGCGCTACTGTTGCCTGCGCGGTTGCAGTTTACGAAGCACTTAACAAATAATCTTAACTCATTTTTATAACGGTTTTAATGTAACAAGAGCTGTCCTTTCGGGCAGCTCTCTTGTTTTAATATTAAATT
>CABVAD010000230.1 GCA_902496265.1 uncultured Oscillospiraceae bacterium | reverse complement strand
AAAAAAGAAATAAAATAAATGTGTATTTTGATTAATAAGCCATATGCGGCGGAACGGAGATATAAATGAATAAAACAGCCATTATGACCGATACGAACAGCGGCATCACCCCTGAAACCGCAAAGAAAAACGGAATATTTCTTTTAAAAATGCCCTTTATTGTAAACGGCAGGGAATATACCGAATACGGTGAAATGTCATACGGCGGTTTTTTTGAAGCGCTTTCCTCGGGAGCGGAGGTTTCCACCTCACAGCCGTCCCCCGCGTCGCTTACGGAAATGTGGGACGAAATTTTGGAAAATTATGAGTCGCTCGTTTATTTTCCGATGTCAAGCGGCTTAAGCGGGACCTGTGAAACCGCAAAGGCGTTTGCTGCTGACTATGACGGCAGGGTATTTGTTGTTGACAATAAAAGAATTTCCGTAACCCTTTATTCCGCCGTTTTTAACGCGGTAAAGCTTGCAAATAAAGGATTATCCTCTAAAGAAATCGCCGAAATCGCCGAAAACGAGGCGGGCGACCAGAGCGTCTATGTTTCGGTAAATACTCTTGAACACCTTAAGAAGAGCGGCAGAGTTACCGCGGCGGGAGCGGCAATAGGCACACTCCTCGGCATCAAGCCCGTTTTGCAGATTCAGGGCGGCAAGCTCGACGCATACAAAAAGGTGCGCGGAATGAAAGCCGCGACCGACGCTATGCTCGACGGTATCGAGAACGACCGCAACACCCGTTTTGCGGGCAAAAAGGTTGAGATACGCGCCGCGTATTCGGGCAATCTACAAATCGGAAAGGAATGGCAGGAGCAGGTTGCAAAGCGTTTTCCCGACCTTGAAATCGGGCTTGACGCACTGCCGATAAGCATTTCCTGTCACGTAGGCGAGGGCGCCCTCGGAATAGGTATTTCCGCGGTGCTTTAATAAATTAAAATCAGAAACAGTCGGTTTGCGATAAAAAGGGCAGACCGACTGTTTTTTGCGTTTTATTTAAAAAAAGTGCGTTTTTTACGCATATAAACCGACACAATACGCGCTGCAAAAAGCGTATAATAAAATTGTTAGGAGGCGGTGCGTTTGGTAGTATATGCGGATATACTTATAATACTTAATTTAATTGTGGACTATTTTCTGTTGTCCGCCTCCGCTGTGATTTTGCGCATAAGGCTTCCTGTTTTACGTCAGTTGGCGGGTGCGGCGGCAGGCGCGCTTTCCTCGCTTTACATATTCGCTCCCGATACAGGCGTTTTTACAGACATACTTTTCAGAGCTGTTGTCTGCGCTGTTATGGTGCTTTGTGCCTTCGGCTTCAAAAGCGCAAAGCGGTTTTTCAGGGCGGCAGGCGTGCTCTTTCTTGTGACCTGCGGCTTCGGCGGTATTATGACGGTGCTCTGGACTTTATTTAAGCCAAACGGAATGACGGTTGTAAATTCTGTGGTTTATTTCAATATTTCCCCTGCGGTGCTTATCGGGGTCTCGGTGATAACATATTTGCTGTTTATGCTTTTAAACGCCGTTTTTTCAAAAACCTCCGAGTTTGCCGAAAGGTGCGAGATTACCGTCACCGCGGAGAAGAAAAGCATAACTATGGAGGGTATTGTGGATACGGGAAATTCGATTAAGGATTATCTCGGCGGGTCGGAGGTTATAATAGCCGACCGCGAATTTGTAAAAGCCCTGCTCGGCGGCACAGAGCCCGATACGGACGCAAGCCTTAAAAGCCGTTACCGAATACTGCCATTAAATACGGTCTCGGGCGGAGGAACGCTTGACGGCTTCAGATGCGACAGCGCGGTAATAACCGACGGAGAGCATACGGTTAAGCTTGAAAAGCCGATACTGGCGGTATCAAAAACTCCGCTTAGAGACGATTATCAGGCAATAGTAAATCCCGAAATATTTATTTAAGACAGGTGG
>CABVAD010000229.1 GCA_902496265.1 uncultured Oscillospiraceae bacterium | reverse complement strand
CGATCTTCCGTCTCTGCTCGCCTGTTGTGTGGTGCAGTATTCCGTCAAGCACCTCGTATGTAAGGTTAAGCCCCTTACCCTCCTTTTCGAGCCTTTCGCATACCCTGACGCTTTGCTCGTAATGGGTAAAGCCTGTGTCGGTAAGCTCCCTTAAAGCACGCTCACCCGCGTGACCGAAAGGGGTGTGGCCTAAATCGTGTCCGAGCGCCACCGCCTCGGTCAAATCCTCGTTAAGGCGCAAAGCCCGCGCTATTGTCCGCGCTATCTGCGAAACCTCAAGCGTATGGGTAAGCCGTGTTCTGTAATGGTCTGACTCGGGAGACAAAAAGACCTGCGTTTTGTGTTTAAGTCTTCTGAACGCCTTGCAATGAATTATTCGGTCGCGGTCGCGCTGATAGCAGGTGCGTATTTCACATTCCTCTTCGGGGATTTTCCTGCCCCTTGAATTTACGCAGAGCGCCGCCCTGTCGCTTAAAATGAGCTTTTCGTTCTGTTCGGTTACTGTTCTTGCGTTTTCCGTAATATCAGCTCCTTTGCGAAAAAAGCTTTACATATATTATATTAGCCGAAAATGTCGAAAAACCTTTAATTTTTTAAACTTTTTAATCATTTGTAAGATTTCCGTTGCCGCTTACGGGAATTTTATCACCCAAATATGTCGGTTCAGGTTTAATTATGCACTTAAAAAAATCCTTATCCCGCGCTAAAATTTCCCGCAAATCCCGCTTTGTCTGCCCGCGGTAGGTATTAAGGTCCGCCGAAACGCCGACCGCCTTTACTCCTAACCTTTCCGCGATATAAAGCGCGCGGTAAAGGTGGTATTTCTGTGAGACTATAATAATGCTGTCCGCCTCAAAAATTTCCCTTGCGCGGTAAATCGTATCATATGTGGAAAAGCCCGCGTGATCCATAAAAATATCCCCGTCGGGTACACCGCTATCCATAGCAAACGACTTCATTATATTAACCTCGTCGTAATCCTCACTGCCGTGGTCGCCGCTCATAACAAGCTTTTTCACCGCGCCGCTTTTGTAAAGCTCTATTCCGGTAAGCAGTCTGTCCCTTAGCATCGGGGTCGGTTTTCCGTCACGCACACCCGCACCTAATATAACCGCGCAGTCGGTGTCGGAAAGCTTTTTTGCCGCTTCTGCTGTTATTATGTTATTTTTAGTTTTATTGACAACAATAAAATTCGGGACAAACACCGCCGCGGCAAGAAGTAAAGCCGCCGACGCCAAAAAAATTAAAACCGTTTTTGCTTTTCTTTTCATTCTGCCACCCCAAGCATTTTTTTAGCCGTTTCTACAGCGCTTATTTTTGCGGCGGACATTTCCTTAAGCTTTAATAAAAATACGTTGCAAGCAGAGTCCTCAAGATAAAATTCAAGCTCGGTATCTTCGGCGTAGACCGTGTTTTCCACCCTGCCGCCGCAGTCCGCTATAAGCTTTGTAAGCCGTTCAAGCTCGGAATAGCCGCACCGCGCCTTATAAACCGTGCAGGGGGTCATTTTAACCCGCTGTGCCGCCGCGAGAGCCTGTCTTGCCGCCGCGGAATAGGCGCGGACAAGTCCGCCCGTGCCCAGCAGAACACCGCCGAAATATCGGGTAACAACTACCGTAACATCTGTAAGCCCCGAGCCGTCTATAATATCAAGTATCGGCTTGCCCGCCGTGCCGTGCGGCTCGCCGTCGTCCGAAAAGCGTTTAAGCGCACAGCGTGAGATCGAATAAGCATAGCAATTGTGCCTTGCGTCCCAATATTTTGAGCGCATTTCGGCTAAAAAAGCCGCCGCCTGCTCTTCTGTTGCGGTATGTCTTGCGGTGGCGATAAAGCGGGAGCGCTTTTCGGAGTACTCCCCTGCCGACTCGCCCGATACCGTAATATAGCTTTCCATATTACAACCCCATTTAGATATT
>CABVAD010000228.1 GCA_902496265.1 uncultured Oscillospiraceae bacterium | reverse complement strand
ATCCATCATTGCATAATGCAACTTATTATGTCGGTGATTTCGATAATCTCCCTTGCGATGCACCTAAAAGAGATGTACTCCAAACCTATCACTTAGTTTCTTTTGCATGGGAAATTTAGACTATAAAATGGCAATAATAACGACAAAAACCCCGTACTGACTTTAATCCGTCAGTACGGGGTTTAATGTTAATATGGTATTTTTGCGAGCCACAAGATATTACTTTTTACTCACAAACCACTCGATACACACGATAAAGGGTACCGAGCAGAATCTTATCAAAATCTTATCAACGGGTTCTTTGAAAACCCTGAAGCCCTTGATATTACTGGGGTTTCAGACTTTTTCAATTTATTCCCACTCAATTGTGGCGGGGGGCTTGGAGGTTATGTCGTAGACTATGCGGTTTACGCCCTTTACCTCGTTTACTATTCGGCGGGAGGCGGTGTCAAGCACTTCATATGGGATTCTTGCCCAGTCCGCGGTCATAAAGTCGCTGGTCATAACCGCTCTTAAAGCAACGGTGTAATCGTAGGTTCTGAAGTCGCCCATAACGCCGACCGAGCGCATATCGGTAAGGACAGCGAAGTACTGCCCGATTTCGCGGTCAAGCCCCGCGTTTGCGATTTCCTCGCGGAAAATAGCGTCCGCGTCCTGCAGAATGGCGATTTTCTCCCTTGTAAGCTCGCCGATAATTCTGACCCCGAGCCCCGGACCCGGGAAGGGCTGGCGGTATACCATATTTTCGGGCATACCAAGCTCAAGTCCTACCTTTCTGACCTCGTCCTTAAAGAGATCGCGGAGCGGCTCGATAATCTCGTCAAACTCGACGTGGTCAGGCAGTCCGCCGACGTTATGGTGGCTCTTAATAAGCGCCGCGTCGCCCACTCCCGACTCGATACAGTCGGGGTAGATCGTGCCCTGAACAAGGTAATCCACCTTGCCGATTTTCTTAGCCTCGCCCTCGAAAACGCGGATAAACTCTCTGCCGATTATCTTGCGCTTTTGCTCAGGCTCGCTTATGCCGCGAAGCTGACCCAAAAACTGCTCGGACGCGTCGATTGAAATAAGATTTATATTATAAGTCCCCTTAAACAGGTCGTTTACCTGCTTCGCCTCGTCCTTGCGAAGGAGTCCGTGGTCAACGAAAATGCAGGTGAGATTATCCCCTACCGCCCTGTGCAGTAAAAGCGCGGCAACCGAGCTGTCAACCCCGCCCGAAAGGGCGCACAGCACCTTTTTATCGCCGATTTTGTTCTTTAAGCTCTCGATAGTGCGGGCTGTGAAGGAGGACATGGTCCACTCGCCCTTACATTCGCAGACGTTGTAAAGGAAGTTCCTTATCATTTGTGAGCCGAGCGGAGTGTGCATAACCTCGGGATGGAATTGTACGGCATACAGCCTGTCCGCCGCATTTTCCATAGCCGCAACGGGGCAATCGTCGGTTTTGCCTATGATTTTAAAGCCGACGGGAATTTGCTTTATATAATCGGTGTGGCTCATCCAGCAGACGGTTTTCGCGGGAATATCGGTAAACAGCTTGCTCTTGCCGTCAACCTTTACCTCAACCTTGCCGTATTCGCTCGCGCCCGCCTCAACCGCGCCGCCCAGCATATGCGACATAAGCTGAGCACCGTAGCAGATACCCAAAATCGGTATTCCGAGCTCAAAAAGCTTTTTTGAATACAGCACGGCATTTTCGCCGTAAACGCTTTTCGGACCGCCCGTTAAAATTATTCCCTTGTAGCCCGCCGCGGCGATCTCCTCAATCGGAGCGGTGTAGGGGCGTATTTCGGAATAGACGTTGTTTTCTCTTACCCTTCTTGCGATAAGCTGATTGTACTGACCGCCGAAGTCAAGCACCAAAACCTTTTCCATAGTAACCTCCGCAGATAAATCTTTATATATACAAAACTATTA
>CABVAD010000227.1 GCA_902496265.1 uncultured Oscillospiraceae bacterium | reverse complement strand
AATACTTAAAACTTGAGGTGTTTTTTGTGCTTTCCGAAAGCTTTTATTCGATTTTTTCAAAACGCTCTGCAATTTGCTTTTTTCTTATAATGACGCTGTTTTTCAGCTGTATAATGCGATTATCGGTCATAGCAACCGCGGATTACAGCGAAGCTCAGAAACAGCAAAGCAGTTTAAGGCTTACAGCGGGCAGACTTCGCGGAACGGTATACGACTGCAATATGGTGCCTATTACAAACAGCAAATCAAAAATCATAGCGGCGGTATCGCCGACTCCGCGCGCCGTCACCGCGATAAGCTCCGTTTTGTCGGGCGGGGAGCTTGAAAACGTGCTTGAAAGGCTTAAATCGGGTAAGCCGGTGCTTTGCGAGGTGCCGCGGATTATTGAATGTGACGGTATAGCCTGTACGACTGTCTTCGAGCATAATTCGGCGGATACCAAGTCGCTTCATCTTGTAGGCTATACCGACAGCGACTCAAAAGGAGTGTCGGGGCTTGAAAAGGCATACGACGATTATCTGTATTCCGATAAAAAGGCGGCGTTCGTCTATACTATGGACGGCAGCGGGGATATTCTTAAGGGCGTAAAGCCCGAAATAGAAAACGATACCTCGGTGACCGCGGCGGGGGTGGTTTCTACCCTTGATGTGAATATTCAGTCGGCGGCGGAGGAGGCGGCGAAGCAAATCGAGTGCGGCGCGGTTGTGATTGCCGATGCGAAAACCTCAAAAATAAGGGCTATGGCAAGCGTTCCGAATTTTGACGTAACAAATTTAAGCGATTATCTGAACGCCCCAAATTCACCCCTTTTAAACCGCGCGCTTGCGGCGTATAATGTCGGCTCGGTTTTTAAGCCCTGCGTAGCCGCGGCGGGTATAGAGGCAGGAAAGGGCGGCTTTTGCTATACCTGTACGGGAAGCACGAAAATAATAGACCGTTTTTTCAAATGCCATAAGCTCTCGGGTCACGGAGATATGAATTTGAAAAGCGGGCTTGCAAATTCCTGCAACACTTATTTTTATAATTTTGCTTTCGCGGTGGGCGGGGAAAGGATATATAATACCGCCTCCGCATTAGGCTTCGGAAAAAGCATAGATATATGCCGCGGACTTTCAACCGCTAAGGGAAATCTGCCAAAGCGGGAGAGCCTTTCCAATATTGCCTATCTTGCGAATTTCAGTATAGGTCAGGGCGATCTGCTGCTCTCGCCCGTGGCTATGCTTAATCTTTATTGCGCGGTAGCGTCGGACGGGGCTTATAATATTCCCTCTGTTGTCGAGGGCACTCTTTCGGACGGGGCTTTTACGCCCTATAAAACGGGAGAGCGCACAAGGGTCATGAAAAAGGAAACCGCGTTGAAGCTGCGCGGATATCTGTCTGCGGTAATAGAGGAGGGTACGGGCAAAAGCGCAAAGCCCGAAACCGTTTCGGCGGCGGGAAAGACCGCCACCGCCCAGACGGGAAAATATGAAAACGGCACGGAAATATGCGCCGGCTGGTTCTGCGGCTTTTTTCCCGCGGATAACCCTAAGTACACCGTAATAATCTTTTCCGAAAATATAAAAAAACAAACCGCCTCCTGCGGCGAAATCTTTGCGGATATTGCCGACAGAATAGCGGAAATGAAAAATTTGGGTTAAAGAATTATAAGCTCTATTATGAATACTACTACACAGGAGCAGACCGCCACGCCGAAAAGACTTACACCGAAATAGGCGAGAAGTACCCCTACAATAAGCGCGGCAAGCCCCGACCAAACGCTGTTTGTCGCCTCGATTACAGCGGGGAAGGTCATAACCGCGAGGGTAACATAGGGGACATAGTAAAGAAAAGAGCGCAGGGTCGCGTTGGTAATTCTTTTTCGGATAAGGGTAAGCGGCAAAACGCGTATTAAAAAGGTTACTGCCGCCATTATAAATATG
>CABVAD010000226.1 GCA_902496265.1 uncultured Oscillospiraceae bacterium | reverse complement strand
AAATACTATAAGGGCTATCTTGTAATCGTCGGAATATGTATTCTTTTAAGCGCTGTTTCGGGTACGGTTTCCTCGCTTTTTCTTAATAAAATCGTGCTTATTATCACAGAGGGCTTAAAGCTCGGATATTCCGCAATTTACGCAAAGCTTATGCGCATAATAATGATTATGATAGGCTTTTACCTTGTCGGGGTTGTTACAACCTTTGTGTATACAAGGCTTATGGCAATAGTAAGTCAGGGCTTTCTTAATAAAATGCGGCAAAATATGTTCGGCTCAATGCAGACACTACCGATAAGGTATTTCGATACCCACACCCACGGCGACATTATGAGCCACTACACAAACGATATCGATACCCTGCGCCAGCTTATTTCTCAGAGTATTCCTCAGCTTTTTACATCGGCGCTTACTATTATCGCTCTGCTTTTCTATATGCTGTATTTAAGCGTTTGGATGACCGTGCTTGTCTTTTTCGGGGTTATCGCTATGATGCAGGTCACCAAAAAGGTGGGCGGCAGCAGCGCCAAGTATTTTGTCAAACAGCAGAAATCAATAGGCGCTGTGGAGGGCTATATTGAGGAAATGATGAACGGGCAGAAGGTTGTAAAGGTCTTCTGCCACGAGGAGGAAAGCGAAAAGGCGTTTGACAGGCTTAACGAACAGCTCTTCAGCGACGCTCAAAACGCTAATAAATTTGCTAATATCCTTATGCCGATTATGAACAATATCGGTAATATCCTTTATGTGCTGATCGCCTTTATCGGAGGACTTTTAATTCTTTTCGGCGTGCCGAATCTCTCGCTTTCGGGTCAGGCGATTTCGGTAGCGGTGGTAGTGCCTTTCCTTAATATGACAAGGCAGTTTACAATGAGCATAAGCCAGGTCTCCCAGCAGATAAACTCGGTTGTTATGGCTATGGCGGGTACGGAGCGAATCTTTGAGCTTATGGACGAAAGGGCAGAGGTTGACGACGGCTACGTTACTCTTGTAAACGCAAAGGAGGACGAAAACGGAAATATCACCGAAAGCGGTACCCGCACGGGAGTCTGGGCGTGGAAGCACCCGCACCGTGACGGAACGGTTACCTACACAAGGCTTGCGGGCGATGTGAGACTGTTTGATGTTGATTTCGGCTATGTGCCCGAAAAAATCGTGCTTCACAATATCGATATTTACGCCGAACCGGGGCAGAAGATTGCCTTTGTCGGCGCAACGGGAGCGGGAAAAACCACAATTACCAACCTTATCAACCGCTTTTACGATATTGCCGACGGCAAAATCCGCTATGACGGTATCAACATTAATAAGATTAAAAAGTCGGATTTGCGCCGAAGCCTCGGCATTGTTTTGCAGGACGTAAACCTCTTTACGGGAACGGTTATGGAAAATATCCGCTACGGCAGACTTGACGCGACCGACGAGGAGTGTATCGCGGCGGCGAAGCTTGCAAACGCCCACGGCTTTATTGAAATGCTGCCCGAGGGCTACAACACCGTTTTAACAGGTGACGGCAGCGGTCTTTCCCAGGGTCAAAGACAGCTTATATCAATTGCCCGCGCGGCGGTCGCCGACCCGCCCGTTATGATTTTGGACGAGGCGACCTCCTCAATCGATACCAGAACAGAGGCGATAGTCCAAAAGGGTATGGATAGGCTTATGCAGGGCAGAACGGTGTTTGTTATAGCCCACAGGCTTTCAACCGTTCAGAATTCGGACGTTATTATGGTGCTTGACGGGGGCAGAATAATCGAGCGCGGCAGTCATAAAAAGCTTATCGAGCAAAAGGGCACATATTATCAGCTTTACACAGGCGCGTTTGAAATGGAATAATCATATAAAGGCAAAGCGGTACTTTCCGTTCTGCCTCTCTTGTGTTATCCGAATACGGAAATATTGTTGAAACGGCTATTAAAAATATACCGTT
>CABVAD010000225.1 GCA_902496265.1 uncultured Oscillospiraceae bacterium | reverse complement strand
CCTTGTTTGCAGCTAAAAAAATTATGACATATTTCAAAAAGCTCAAAACCAAGATATGTATTTCTTGACATATTGCCCTTGGGGTGGTAAAATTACTAAGATAATTCATTTGTTTGTAATATACGGTTTGTTCTGTATATCAGGCATTTTGCCCCTTTCGGTTTTGGGAAAGGGTCGGATATATCGCGGGAGATTAACGCACGGCTCCCGTCCGCTTTTGTTTTAAAGCAGAATACCGTGCTATTTACAGGAGGTTAATAAAAATGGGTGATACAGCGATATATGTTGTTTTAGCTGTTGTCGCCGTTGTGCTTGCCGTAATCGGCTTTTTTGCAGGCTCGGCATACCGCCGCAAAACCTCGGAAGCAGCTCTGGGCTCCGCCGAGGAAGAGGCAAAGCGCATTTTAGGCGACGCTATGAAAAGCGCCGAAGCCAAGAAAAAAGAGGCTTTGGTGGAAGCAAAGGACGAAATTTTCAAATTAAGACAGGACGCGGACAAGGATATCCGCGAACGCAGAAACGAGGTGCAGAGGCAGGAACACCGTCTGCAGCAGAAGGAGGAGACTTTAGACCGCAAAATCGACAATCTTGAAGCTAAGGAGGAAAAGCTTTCCGCACGTTCTAAGGAAATTGAGGCTAAGCTTCAGGAATGTGATAAAATCAAGCAGAGCCAGATGGAAATGCTGGAAAAAATTTCGGGCTACAGCAAGGAGCAGGCAAAGGCTCATTTGCTCAACCTGCTCGACGGCGAGCTTAACCACGAAAAGGCGGTTAAAATTCTTGATTATGAGCAGAGACTCAAGGAGGACTCCGACCGCATAGCCAAGAATATTATCGGTCAGGCAATTCAGCGCTGTGCCGCCGACCATTCCTCCGAAATGACCGTTTCGGTGGTTGCTCTTCCGAATGATGAAATGAAGGGAAGAATAATAGGCCGCGAGGGACGCAATATCCGCGCGCTTGAAACCGCTACGGGCGTTGACCTTATTATTGACGACACCCCCGAGGCAATCACCCTTTCGAGCTTTGACCCGATAAGGCGCGAGATTGCCCGCGTGACCCTTGAAAAGCTTATACTTGACGGACGTATCCACCCCGCGAGAATCGAGGAAACCGTTGCCAAGGCAACCGCCGAGGTTGAGGCAACAATCAAGCAGGAGGGCGAGCGCGCTATGATTGAGGCCGGGATACATAATCTGCATCCCGAGCTTATAAAGCTTCTCGGCAAGCTGCGCTACCGCACAAGCTACGGTCAGAACGTGCTTAACCATTCACTTGAGGTTTGCCACCTTTCGGGACTTATGGCGGCGGAGCTGGGCGCTGACGTTAACCTTGCAAAGCGCGCGGGACTGCTTCACGATATAGGCAAGGCGCTCGACCATGAGCAGGAGGGAACACATATTCAGCTCGGAGTCGAGGCGGCGAAAAAATACCGTGAAAGCGAGACGGTTATCCACGCTATTCACGCTCACCACGGCGAGGTTGAGGCAAAAACCGTTATCGCCTGCATAGTTCAGGCGGCGGACGCGATTTCTGCCGCAAGACCCGGAGCAAGGCGCGAGAATATCGAGAACTACATAAAGAGACTCGAAAAGCTTGAGGAAATTGCAAATTCCTTCGGCGGGGTCGAAAGCTCCTATGCGATTCAGGCAGGGCGCGAGATACGCATTATCGTAAAGCCCGAGGCGGTTTCGGACGACCAAATGGTGCTTATGGCTCACGATATTTCCTCCCGCATCGAAAACGAGCTTGAGTATCCCGGACAGATAAAGGTAAATGTAATAAGAGAAAGCCGAGTAGTAGATTACGCGAAGTAGTAATACACGGTGCTCGAAAGAATAATTACAGCGGGGCTGTCGCAGGAATTTTTATTCCGAAAGCGGCAGTTCCGATTTTTGCTGTTTTTTTTAAAATAATGCTTGACTAA
>CABVAD010000224.1 GCA_902496265.1 uncultured Oscillospiraceae bacterium | reverse complement strand
AGTCTTCACAAATAATTATATTATTAATACTTGTACCGTTATTACTCGGCTGTCACAGTCTCTCCGTTTGCAGTCACCGCTTTATCCTTATCGTTTACCCTGATATATTTCACGTTGCTTTTTTCCATTTTTCTCATTCCCAGCTGAGTAGCCTCAAGCTCCAGATTGGAATAGGAAATTCTGCGCTGCATTTCGACCTCAAGGCTTGTCTTTTCGCTGTCAAGCTCGGTTATTGAAGACTTTACCTCATTTATTTCGGAATTTACCTCATTTATCTTAATTCTGAGGGCGATATTTCCGCAAAGCCCCGCGAGAATAAAAACGGCGGTCATAATAAGGAGCATCGGCGAGGTAAGGCTCCTTGCCGCCGCACGGGTGCGCTTTTTTGTGCGCTCCGCGGCTTTCGGCATTACAACAATATTATCGCGCGCCCTTTCCTTATCGGCGGTTTTGGGCATAAACATTTCAAAATCATACGCCAAGCTGTCGTTGTAATACTTCATATTATCCATAACCGTTCTCCTTAATCAATTCTTTATTATAGCCCTTAGCTTTGCGCTTCGGCTTCGCGGGTTTTCTTTTAACTCTTTTTCTGTAGGCTCGGTCGGCTTTTTAAAAGCCAGACGTCCCTGCGGCGTTCTGCCGCACACACAAACAGGAAGGTCGGGCGGGCATATACAGCCCGTGCAGTATTCCTTGAATTTTTGCTTTACAATTCTGTCCTCAAGCGAATGAAAGGTTATAACCGCAAGCACTCCGTCCTTTTTAAGCAGACCGAACGCGCTGTCGAGCGCCCCACCTAAAATATCAAGCTCGCCGTTTACCGCTATTCTTATCGCCTGAAAGCATTTCCGAGCGGGATGTCCGTCTCTTCTCGCCGCCGCGGGAACCGACGCGGCTATTATGTCCGCAAGTCTTAAGGTATTAAGAATAGGCTCCTTTTCCCGCTCTTTTACTATTCTGTTCGCTATTTTGTAAGCAAATTTTTCTTCGCCGTAATCCCTGAAAATGTCCGTAAGCTGCTGCACGGAATAAGTATTGACAATATCCGCGGCGGATAATCCGCTCTTGCTCATTCTCATATCGAGCGGGGCGTCCGCACGGTAGGAAAAGCCGCGCCGGGCACTGTCAAGCTGATAGGAGGATACTCCGAGGTCTAAGAGAACGCCGTCAACGCCGTCTATCCCCTCGCCCGAAAGCACCGAAGCCATATCGGCAAAATTGCTTTCAATCACCTTTGCGGGATAATCTTTAAGGCGTTCAGAGGCGGTCTTTACCGCGTCGGGGTCGCGGTCGAGGGCGAACAAAAACCCGTTTTTTAATCTTTTCGCTATTTCCGACGAGTGTCCCGCACCGCCGGCAGTACCGTCTACATAAATTCCGTCAGGCTTTATGTTAAGCGCCGCTATCGTTTCTTCAAGCAGCACCGATTTGTGTATAAACTCCATCAGAAGTTTAGCTCTTCCATAATATCGGCAATGGATTCGGGAGTATATTTTGCGTTCTCCTCGTTCCAAAGCTCGGTATTCCAGATTTCGAGGTTGGTGTCCATTCCGATAATGTGCGCCTCACCCTCGAGACGGGCGTATTCGCGCAAAACGGGGGGAATAAGTATTCTGCCCTGCGAATCAAAATCCACATTAAACGCTCCGTCGTACAAAAAACGCTTGACCGCGCTTGACTTTGTACTCGGCAAAGTACCGATTTTTTCAACAAGCTTGTCCCATTGCTCCGCGGAGTAAACGCACAAACAGCGCTTACCGTAAATGCCGCGGCAAATCATAAAGCCTGTCCCCAGCTCTTCACGAAGCTTTGCAGGAATAAAAACCCTGCCTTTTTTATCAATATTATGCTGATAACCACCAAAAAGCACGGTTTTCACCCCTTTCCGCTCCACTTTAATTCACTTTAATGGTTTTTTACTCCA
>CABVAD010000223.1 GCA_902496265.1 uncultured Oscillospiraceae bacterium | reverse complement strand
GCTATAATATAGAAAAAGGAAAAGGAGAAAATATATGTATCCTCTGTTATTAAAGCCGGCGGTCAAGGACTATCTTTGGGGCGGAACAAGGCTCAAAACCGAATATAAATACGAAACAGACAAGGATATAGCCGCCGAGGCATGGGTGCTTTCCTGCCATAAGGACGGTGCGGACACGGTGGCAAACGGCTCCCTTGCGGGCAGGACTCTTGCCGAGGTAATTGAGCTTTGGGGGAAAGACGCTATCGGAGAAAGGGCGGCTGAGTTCCCGTATTTTCCGCTTTTAATAAAGCTGATCGACGCTAAGGACCGTCTTTCGGTTCAGGTTCACCCCGACGACGGGTACGCTCTTAAGAACGAGGGCGAGTTCGGCAAGACCGAGATGTGGTACGTTGTCGACTGCGAAGAGGGAGCGCAGCTTATTTACGGCTTTAACCGCGAGGTTTCAAAAGAGGAATTTGAACGCAGGATTAAGGATAACACCCTGCCTGAAGTCTGCAACTATGTCCCCGTTCACAGGGGCGACGTTTTCTTTATTTCCGCGGGTACGCTCCACGCGATAGGCGCTGGGATACTTATCGCCGAGGTTCAGCAGAACTCCAACACCACCTACCGCGTTTCGGATTACGGCAGACTGGGCGCTGACGGAAAGCCCCGCCCGCTGCACATTGAAAAGGCGCTGGAGGTTACAAGCCGCACACCGCCCGTTGTCCCTTACGGAAATGTCGGTGAAATTAAAAAGGAGGATTTCGGCAGTGTAAGAAGGCTTGCCTCCTGTGATTTATTTACCGCCGAGCTTTTGTCGCTTGACGGCGAAACCGAGCTTTGCCTACGCGACAGCTTTGTTTCGCTTCTGGTACTTAGCGGCGGGCTTGATATAGAGTGGGACGGCGGCTCTCTTTCGGCTCAAAAGGGTTCAAGCATCTTTGTGCCCGCGGGCTTTGAGGTAAAAATTTCGGGAAAGGCTGAAATTTTATACAGCAGGGTATAAAAAATTTCGTAATTTTCCGTATTTAAAAATATTTTTGTTGACATATGCATAGAATTTGGGTTATAATTTAAAATCGATAGGTTATGGCTTTATTTCTCGGACTGTATTTCGGTCATCATAACCGCCAATGTATTAAATAAGGAGGGTTCATAAATGAAAAGGACATATCAGCCTAAGAAGCTCCACAGAAAAAAGGAGCATGGCTTTTTAAAGAGAATGGCAACCTCTAACGGCCGTAAGGTGCTCGCACGGCGCAGAGCGAAGGGCAGAAAGCAGTTGACATACTAAAGCCACTTCAATGTGGCTTTTCCTTTTATTAAGGCTATGAACAGTATGATTAAACTGAAAGAGAATTACAGCTTCCGCCGCGCTTATAAAAAAGGAAAATCGTACGTCTCGCCCTATTTCGTAATCTACGCGGTCAAGAACCGCAGGGGAATACGCTTGGGCATAACCGCGGGGAAGAAGCTCGGCTGTGCGGTGAAGCGCAACCGTGCAAAGCGGGTTATCACCGCCGCATTTAGGGCTTGTCTGCCCAATATTCCCTCGGGGTACGATTTTGTAATCGTCGCAAGGACGCGGATACTTGATATTAAAAGCACCGCTGCCGCGGCTTCTATGAGGTCGCTTTTAAAATCGGCGGGCATATGGAGCGAAAAAGAATAATATGAGCAGGCTGCTGATAGGCTTAATTAAATTTTATCAGAAAAACATCTCGCCGCGCAAAATTTCCTGCTGCCGATTTACCCCCACCTGCTCCGCCTACGCGATTGAGGCGATACAAAAAAGAGGGGCAATAGTCGGGACGGCGCTCAGTATTTGGAGGATTTTAAGGTGCAATCCGCTATGCAAGGGCGGTTATGACCCCGTTCCCGAAAAAAAGAGCGGCGCAAAATAACAAAATCAATCTTAAAAATAACCGTTGCCGCATAACGCGGCGCGAATGGACGGT
>CABVAD010000222.1 GCA_902496265.1 uncultured Oscillospiraceae bacterium | reverse complement strand
AAAATGGGGTAAAATAGTAAATGTAAAAATAAAGGAGGTAATTCCAATGGTTAAAGTTGCTATTAATGGTTTTGGCCGTATCGGCCGTCTGGCTTTCCGTCAGATGTTCGGAGCAGAGGGTTATGAGGTTGTCGCTATCAACGATCTTACCAGCCCCGCTATGCTCGCTCATCTTCTCAAGTACGATTCCGCACAGGGCAGATATGCTCTTGCCGATACCGTATCAGCGGGCGAAGACAGCATTACCGTAGACGGCAAGACTATTAAGATTTATGCCGAGAAGAACGCCGCGGATCTTCCGTGGGGCGAAATCGGCGTTGACGTTGTTCTTGAGTGCACAGGCTTCTACTGCTCTAAGGACAAGGCTCAGGCCCATATCGACGCAGGCGCTAAAAAGGTTGTTATTTCCGCTCCCGCAGGCAAGGATCTCCCTACAATCGTTTACAGCGTAAACGAGAAGACCCTCACCAAGGACGACAAGATTATTTCTGCCGCTTCCTGCACCACAAACTGCTTAGCTCCGATGGCTGATACTCTTAACAAGTACGCTCCCATCGTAAGCGGTATTATGACCACCGTTCACGCTTTCACAGGCGACCAGATGGTTCTTGACGGTCCGCACAGAAAGGGCGACCTTCGCCGTGCACGTGCCGCCGCTGTAAACATTGTTCCGAACTCAACAGGCGCTGCAAAGGCTATCGGTCTTGTTATTCCCGAGCTTAACGGCAAGCTTATCGGCTCTGCTCAGCGTGTTCCTGTTCCGACAGGCTCCACCACAATCCTCGTTGCCGTTGTTAAGGGCAAGGATATTACCGTAGAGGGCATCAATGCCGCTATGAAGGCTGCTTCTTCCGCTTCCTTCGGCTACACCGAGGAGCCCCTCGTTTCCTCCGATATTATCGGAATTACCTACGGTTCACTCTTTGACGCCACCCAGACAATGGTTACAAAGATTGACGACGACACCTATCAGGTACAGGTTGTTTCCTGGTATGACAACGAGAACAGCTATACAAGCCAGATGGTTCGCACCATTAAGTATTTCGCTGAAATCTAATTGCTTTAAAGTATGTGCAGTCCCCGCTTTTGGCAGGGACTGCTTTTTTATACCCTTTGTAAAAAACACTTTTGCAGTACATTATATGGCAAAAGGACAGGGCGTGTTAAAAAAATGTTTACAGAAATAACAGATACATTGCTTGAAAACCTGCTTGTAAAATGTTATATTTATACACAGTACGGAGGGTGAGCGTATGGCTGAGAAAAAAACCAATGAAATATTAGAGGAACAGAGAAGAGCCCGTCAGGAATTTTTGGAGCTTAAAAAAATGCAGCACGGCGAAATTCAAGCGCCGCCAAAGCCGAGCGAGGTGGCTATTGTTCCGAAAACTCCGAAGGAAAAATGGGATAATTTCTGGTTTCAGTATAAATGGCATGTGATTGCAATTACTGCGGTTACGGTGATTTTAGCAATTTTAATAACCCAATGCGCCACCAGAACAAAATACGACCTTGAGGTGGTCTACTTCACATATACCGCCGCGCTTGACGAGCAGACAAATAAGATAGCCGATTATCTTGAACAGTATGCGGAGGACCTAAACGGAGACGGCGAGATACACATTCAGATAGTAAATACCAGCTTCACAAAATCATCGGGCGACACGCAGTATCAGTACACTATGATGACAAAGCTTCAGGCAATGATTGCGGGGGACGAGAACGCAATTCTTTATATTACCGACAGCGAGTCATATAAATATTTAGATGAAATCTCAAAGGACGGCGGTCTTTTTGAAGACGGGCCCTATAAATTCGGTGAGGATTTTTACAATGCCACCGAATCAGAGCAGTTGGGAAAATTGCCCGAGGGACTGCAAATTTCCTGCCGCCGCATAACCGAGACGACAATGGAAAACAAAAAGGACGCCGCTAAGGCTTACGAGAGCGCAAAGAAGCTTCTTGAAAAGCTTAAAAAGGTTTCTTAGACCTCAATTAACC
>CABVAD010000221.1 GCA_902496265.1 uncultured Oscillospiraceae bacterium | reverse complement strand
ACCACATTTAATGCTCTCGTCAAGAATTTGTGAATAAGTTCTAATATTTATCCAACAATTTCTATTTTTAAAAAGCCGTATTTGTGCAGTTTTAATATGTTAATAAATCGTGAACGAAGATTTAAGGCTTTTTAATGCCCTCTGGGAGCGGTATGCCGCTTTTTTGAAACATTTTTATGTCGGATTTTGTGAGATTTTCGGGGTCAAAAAGGTCGGGACGGCGCTCCGCGGTTATTAAAACCGACTGTATTCGCCGCCATTCGGCAATTTTCGCGTGATTGCCCGAAAGCAGTACCTCGGGAACTTGGCTTTCGTGCCAAACCGCCGGTCTTGTGTACTGCGGGTACTCAAGAAAGCCCGAAAAATGGCTTTCCTCCTCAAAGCATAACTCGTCTGACAGAACGCCGGGCAACATACGGCAGACCGCGTCCGCCACGGTAAGTGCAGGCAGTTCGCCGCCCGTGAGCACAAAATCACCGACCGAAATTTCCTCATCAACAATTTCCTCGATAACCCGCTCGTCCACGCCCTCGTAATGCCCGCACAGCAGCACCACGCGGTCAAGGCGGGACAGCTCGACTGCCCTTTGCTGATTAAAGGTTTTGCCCTTTGGCGACATATAAATAAGGTGCGGCTTGGGGTCTCCCTCGTTATAAAGGCTTTTATAGCAATTATAAATCGGGTCTGCCGCCATTATCATTCCCATTCCGCCGCCGTAGGGCATATCGTCAACCTTATTGTGCTTGTTTCCCGCGAAATCGCGGATATTCGTCACAACAATCTCCACCTTGCCAGCCTTTCGCGCCCTGCCGATTATACTTTCGCTCATAACCGCCTCGCACATTTCGGGAAAGAGGGTCATTATGTCAATCCTCATCATCGAAAATTCCTTTCATCGGGCGGATTTCAAGTGTTTCATTTTCGGGGTCAACCGTGACTATAACCTCGTCTATCGCGGGCAACAGGTACTCCTTATCGCCCGATTTTATGTGCCATACGTCGTTAGCGCCCGTCTGCGAGACCGCGCTAATTACGCCGTATTTTTCGCCGCTGTCCGCGTCGAATACCTCACAGCCGATAAGGTCGTCGATAAAATATCTGCCGTCGGGAAGCGTAATATCGTCACGGCAAATATAAACCGTTTTACCGCGAAGTGACTCCGCCTGTTCGACGGTATCTATTCCCTTAAAGGCAATAAGCACTACGCCGCCGTGGGGCTGAATCTTTACGGCCTTAAGCTCATTTTCGCCGTCGGGAGAAAGAAAAAAACGCTTGAAATTGTTAAGAAATTCGCCCGAGTCCGACCAAGGTTTAACCCTAACCATACCTCTTATTCCGTGCGTTCCGACAATTTTTCCTGTTTCAAGATACTGCTTAATCATAGTTCCTCCGAAACAATATATAAATACCCCCAAAAGGGGGTATAAGCTCAATTTGAGACCGGACACCTGCCCGGTCGCTTATCAGTCGATTTCGACCGATATTTTTTCGTTGTTCCTGTTGGCGGCGGCGCGCATTACAACGCGGATTGCCTTGGCAATCCTGCCCTGCTTGCCGATGACACGTCCCATATCATTTTCCGCAACGTGAATATGATAGTAAACAACGCCCTCCTCATTAGGCTCGTCAACCGTAACGGATACCTCGTCGGGTTTTTCAACAAGACCCGAGACGATAGCTGTAAGAAGCTCTTTCATTGTTTTACCTCGCTAAATTTATTAAAGCACACCGTTTTTCTTAAGTAAAGCCTTAACGGTATCGGTAGGCTGAGCTCCGTTGGAGATCCACTTTTTAGCCTTTTCAGCGTCAATGTTAACGGCTGCAGGATCCTTTGTGGGATCATAGGTGCCGATTTCTTCAATGAAACGGCCGTCGCGCGGATACCTCGAATCAGCTACAACAACACGGTAAAAGGGAGCTCTTTTAGCGCCCATACGGCGAAGTCTGATTTTAACTGCCACAGTAATACACCTCCATATTATAATATATATTTTTAAAAGATTTACTCTTTAAAAA
>CABVAD010000220.1 GCA_902496265.1 uncultured Oscillospiraceae bacterium | reverse complement strand
CTGTCTATCGATACAGACGAATGTATAGGATAATTCCGGTGGGAATTTAGGATAAAAAGTACCGCCCACAGCAAGTATAGGTGCTCTAATCCGTAACAAATATTTCCGTCTCGCCGTTTTTTGCAAGGATTACCGCCGCCGACAGCAGATACTTTAAATGCTTTTCGGGAGTATCAAGGTCAATCCCAAAATCCTCCTTTATTTTTCTTATTCGGTAAAGCACCGTGTTTCGGTGGGTATAAAGTCTTTCACAGGTTTCGTTAAGCGAGCGGTGGCAACAAAGATAAGTATACAGCGTCTTCAAAAGCTCACCAGAGTTTTTGCGGTCATACTCGTTTAACGCAGCGATCTCATTTGTAATAATTCCGTCCTCGGCAAGCTTGTTAAGGGAGATAATAAGGCTGTACCTACCTGCTGTTTCAAGGAATCCTGTCCTTCCCCTCAGCAAAAGATAATCGAGTACAGAGGACACTGTTTTATACATTTTCTCGAGTGCAAATATATTCTCAAGCTGTTCCGAAAGCACAATTCCAAGCCCTTCGTTTTTCGCGGTATCACGCAATAAATTTATATCGTGATCCTTATGAATAAACAGTATTATCCTATCCTTATACACAAACGGATGCGAGCCGTGAAAACCGCTTTCAAGCTCCTTACGCAGAAAATCCTCCGCAAGCTCCTTGCCGTCATAATTGCAAAGGTCAACAAGTGCAAAGCGTTCGGGATGAAACTGTGAAAGATAGGTTGTCTGAGCCTGAAGACTGAAATGCTCCTTGTCCGAAAACTCACCGTTTAAAAGGGAAATAAGAATTTCCTCTGCACTGTTTGAGCCGATCTGCCGCCGTTCAAGACAGAGCTGTTTTGAGATAAGCGCCGCCGCAAACATAAGCTCTTCATCCGTGCAAACAGCCGAATCCGACATATCGAAGACACAAATCATATACCCTATCATTGCCTTACCGTTTCCGAGAATCAGGACGCGGTAATTTTTATTGTTTATATCAAAGGAAAACAATCCGTTCTCCGCCGTTTCCGCCCTTTCACTTATCGCCGCCGACGCCGCGAAGGATAGCTCGCTGTGGCTTATCGCCGTCCTGTACTCTTCATAATCGCTTCCGTTTGCCGCAAAGCTCGCGGCAATGTGAAAGGCTTCGTCCACTATTATAACGGGACAGCCTATAAGCATACTTACCGTCTCTGTCAGTGCCGAAAGCGAATTGTTCTGTAAAAATGAATTTAATACCTCGTCCTTAAACATAAAGCACCTCGTTTGTGCCAAAAGCACAATCAATATCGCTTTAATTATACTTCGGGATTATTGAAAAATCAAGTATTCGGCATATAATAATAGATGTAAAAAGAAATAAGGGTTCGGTAAAACAAATACATACCGAGCAAATAATTTGGGGATGATACCAATGTGTTATAAAGGTTTAGTTCAGCCTTCGGTCGGCTGAAGAAAAAGAAGACCGAGCATATTAATAATATATTTGGAGGCTTTTTTATGTTTGAAATGAGACCTTATTCAAGAAAAAATAATTCAGTTTACAATCCGTTCCGTGAAATGGAAGAATTTGAAAGAAGTTTTTTCGGCACGCCGTTCGGCTTTTTCGACAGCGGTATGGACGCCTTTAAGACAGATGTTAAGGACGAGGGCGACCGCTACGAGTTAGAGGCAGACCTGCCCGGCTTTGACAAAAAGGACATTCACCTTGACATTAACGGAGATACCTTGACCGTCCGCGCCGAAAGACATTCGGAGCACGAGGAAAAGGACAAGAAGGGCAAATATGTACGCTGTGAGCGCTCCTACGGCTCATACAGCCGTGACTTTGATTTGTCAGGCGTAAAGGCGGACGAAATCAAGGCAAAATACGAAAACGGCGTTCTTAAGCTCACAATGCCTAAGAAAACCGAAGCGCTTCCTGAATCAAAGCATTTGGAAATCGAATAATAAAAATGGGGCTGTCGAGTTTGGCAACCCCATTTTTATGTCTTATAAAGTTTTATTCCGTTTCAC
>CABVAD010000219.1 GCA_902496265.1 uncultured Oscillospiraceae bacterium | reverse complement strand
AAGTGTATAACAATAAAAACCGATTTGTCATAAATTCGTCCGACAGGGCATATGCTTTACCAAAAGACAGTGAAATTTAGCCAAAGCATTTAAACTTGAACCAGCCTTAAAGAGCGGTTTTTAGGTGTCTTTCGGCTCATTGTCGCCCATAGGCGTTAGCCTTATGGGCTTCGCTTCACCAAAATCCCCACAAAAAACCGCACCTTTAAGGTCGCAGAATTTTGTAAATAAAGGATTTTTTGGTGGGCGAGGCACAAAACGCAGTAAATCCTAACGGATTTACGAGTATTTTAACAAAGCACAGCGAAAAATACTTGTTTCAAAATCTGATTCAAGTTTGAATGCTTTGGCTATGGAGGAAGCAGTATGACAAACGTGAATATTTACAAGGATATTGCCGCCAGAACGGGCGGGGATATTTATATCGGAGTGGTAGGCCCTGTAAGAACGGGGAAATCGACCTTTATAAAGCAGTTTATGGATAAGCTTGTACTTCCTAATATAGAGGGCGACTACCAGAAAGAGCGGGCGAACGACGAACTGCCGCAATCCTCCTCGGGAAGAACAATAATGACGACCGAGCCTAAGTTTATACCTGAAAAGGGAGTGCAAATAAGGGTTGACAGCTCCGCGGCGATGAATGTGCGGCTAATTGACTGCGTGGGATATATCGTGCCGAGCGCCTTAGGCTACATAGAGGGCGACCAGCCGCGAATGGTTATGACCCCGTGGTTTGACGAGCCGATACCCTTTAATATGGCGGCGGAAATAGGCACGCGCAAGGTTATTAACGAGCATTCGACCATAGGGCTTGTGATAACTACCGACGGCAGTATAAGCGATATTCCGCGTGAAGAATACGAGGAGGCAGAGGAGCGGGTAATTGACGAGCTTAAAGCGATAAACAAGCCGTTTATAGTGCTTCTCAACTGTATGTACCCCGACTCCGCCGAGGCGGCGGACGCGGCGGCAAGGCTTACCGAAAAGTACGGCGTTCCCGTAGAGCCTGTAAACTGCCTGGAGCTTAGTGAAGAGGATATTAAGCAGATTTTGTCCCGCATACTCTTTGAATTCCCGATAAAGGAAATCTGCATTAACTTCCCGCGCTGGATTAATTCCTTGCCGCTTGACCATTGGCTCAGAGCCGACCTTACCGACACGATTAAGGAGTCGGCGGGCGGTATACGCCACATAAGAGACATAAGCCGTTTTGAGACCGCCTTTCGGGACAGTCAGAATGTAGACGGCGCGGCGGTTGAGGGAATTGACCTCGGCAGCGGCAGCGCGTCGGTTATGATAAACATTAAAAACTCCCTTTTCTACAAGGTGCTTGCCGAGACAACCGGGCTTGTTATAAACGATGAGCAGGAGCTTATGGACAGCATAAGGGAGTTAGCGGTAATGCAAAAGGAATACAGCAAGGTAAAGGGCGCGCTCGACGAGGTGGAGGCAACAGGCTACGGCATAATAATGCCCGAAATTGAGGACTTAAAGCTTGAAGAACCCGAAATTATGAAGCAGGGAGGGCGCTACGGAGTCAGACTCCGCGCGTCAGCACCGTCAATACACCTTATGAAGGCAAATATCACCACCGAGGTAAGCCCGATTGTAGGAAGTGAAAAGCAGTCGGAAGATCTTGTTATGTATCTTTTAAGCGAGTTTGAGGAAAATCCCGTTAAAATCTGGGATTCCAATATTTTCGGCAAATCGCTCCACGAGCTTGTAAACGAAGGGTTACACACAAAGCTTTCGCGTATGCCCAGTGATGCGCGTATGCGTATTCAGGAGACCATAGAACGGGTTATCAACGAGGGCTGCAACGGGCTGGTTTGCATTATTTTGTAAAGGAAATTTGCTTTTCTGTTTGCGCTTATGCCGCGCGGGCACCCCATTTCTGTGCGGACAGATAAAATTGTAGTTTTTGCTGTAACGACCCGGAGTTCCACCATAGCATTCCCTTGCTCATTCTTCGATATATCAAGACCTAAATAAAGAAGCACCGTATTTCTATGGTGCTTCTTGCTCTATTCAGAGAAAATT
>CABVAD010000218.1 GCA_902496265.1 uncultured Oscillospiraceae bacterium | reverse complement strand
AGCCGTATTTTACATATATTCTCTTATAAACCGTCCAGCAAAAAACAAGCAGCTGCGTAATAGCAACTGCTTGCACTCAAATTTTCATTTTAACTCTTTACCCCAACTATTGACAAAGAGCCTTTATTGTCTAAAGCTTAAGACGCTTTCCTCGTTATTACCGCCTCGCCGTTCTCGACGGTATCGGCTGTAATTGTGATTTCGGTAATCTCGCTGTCCGACGGCGACGAGAACATTAAGGGCTGTAAAACCCCTTCGATAATAGAGCGGAGTCCTCTCGCGCCCGTCTTTCGCTCGATTGTAAGGTCGGCGATTTTTCGGAGCGCGCCGTCATCAAATTTAAGGTCGATATTATCCATTTTAAAAAGCGCCTGATACTGCTTGATTATCGAGTTTTTAGGCTCGGTCATAATCCTTATAAGGGTTTCCTTATCCATTCCCTTAAGGGCGGTTATGACAGGCAGACGGCCGACAAGCTCGGGTATCATACCGAACTTCACCAAATCCTGATGCGTGGCGGTCATACCTACCGCCTGAGCTTCAAGGGATTTAGGCGACTTAACGTCCGCCCCGAAACCTAAGCTGCTGCCGCCGATTCTGCGCTCGATAACCTTTTCGATTCCGTCAAACGCGCCCGCACATATAAACAGAATATTGGTTGTATCAATCTGAATAAACTCCTGCTGGGGGTGTTTTCTTCCGCCCTGCGGGGGAACGTTTGAAACCGTACCCTCCAGTATTTTAAGCAAGGCCTGCTGTACGCCCTCGCCGCTTACGTCGCGGGTTATGGACGCGTTTTCCGACTTGCGGGCAATCTTGTCAATCTCGTCAACATAGATTATTCCGCGCTCGGCACGCTCAATATCATAGTCCGCCGCCTGAATAAGACGCAGGAGAATATTCTCCACGTCCTCGCCGACATAGCCCGCCTCGGTAAGTGTGGTAGCGTCGGTTATGGCAATCGGAACATCAAGTATCTTTGCCAGGGTTTGCGCGAGCAGGGTTTTGCCCACGCCCGTGGGTCCAAGCATCAGAACATTGCTCTTGCTTAATTCCACGTCGGAATTATCGTTCTTGAAAATACGCTTGTAATGGTTATATACCGCCACCGAAAGGGTCTTTTTAGCGTCGTCCTGACCGATAACATAGCGGTCAAGCTGCTCTTTTATCTCCTTGGGCTTAGGCAGTACAAAATCCTCCGCCTTTTTATTTTTACCGCGTTTAGCCGCGCCCGACTCGTCATCAAAAAGCAGGGTATTGCAGAACTCGATACAGCTGTCGCAGATATAAACCCCCGGGCCCTCAACAAGCCTTGCCACCTCGTCCTGAGTTTTGCCGCAGAACGAGCAGCGTATCTCCTTATCCTTGTCACTCGGCATTATGCTACCTCTATCTCTTGGAAATTACTTTATCGATAAGTCCGTACTCGGCAGCCTCAGCCGCGGTCATAAAGTTATCGCGCTCGGTGTCGAGCTGAATCTGCTCGAGCGGCTTGCCTGTTTCGGCGGCTAAAATCTCGTTAATGTTAGCCCTTATTTTTTCAATATGATGAGCGTGGATAAGAATATCCGTCGCCTGACCCTTTGCCTGACCGAGCGGCTGATGAATCATAATCTCGCTGTTGGGCAGAGCCAAACGCTTGCCCTTTGTTCCCGCCGCTAAGAGGAAGGCGCCCATACTTGCCGCCATACCCATACAAATGGTGCTTACATCGCACTTAATGTACTGCATAGTGTCGTATATAGCCATACCGTCGGTTACAGAGCCGCCGGGGCTGTTGATGTAAAAGCTGATGTCCTTATCGGGATCCTGACCCTCAAGATAGAGCATCTGGGCGATAATTACGCCCGCTGAGGCGCTGTTAACCTCGTCATTGAGCATAATTATGCGGTCATTTAAGAGTCTTGAAAAAATATCGTAAGAGCGCTCACCCCTGCTTGTTTGTTCCAGTACATAGGGTACTAAAGTCATATCCATAAAGAATACCTCCGTTAAAAAAATGCCTAAATTAATTATGGACTTCGGAACAGATTAATAATCAA
>CABVAD010000217.1 GCA_902496265.1 uncultured Oscillospiraceae bacterium | reverse complement strand
AGCTGAAATGATTCGCGATTATTTTTATACAAGTTCAACCGATAAGTTAAATTCACTAAAAATAATCGCGAATCATTTCAGCTCCTCAAGCTCTTTAAGCCAGCTTTCGGCAGACGCGTCGGACGGCATACGCCAGTCGCCGCGAGGCGAGAGGGTGACCGAGCCGACCTTCGGCCCGTCGGGCAGGCAGGAGCGCTTGAACTGCTGTGAGAAAAACCGCCTTATAAACACGGTAAGCCAATGCTTAACTGTCTCTTTATCATAGTAGCCGCAAAACGCAATAAGCGCTAAGCGGTAGATTTTTTTCGGTGATTCGCCGTTACGCAATATATGGTAAAGGAAGAAGTCGTGCAGCTCATAGGGACCTACCAAATCCTCGGTCTTCTGGGCAATTTCACCCTTTTCGTCGGCGGGCAGCAGCTCGGGGGAAACAGGGGTGTCGAGTATATCGAGCAGGACTTCCTTAAGCCCGCTGTCCGCGCTTTGGGCTTCGTGGCGGATAATATAGCGCACAAGGGTTTTAGGAACAGATGAGTTGACCGCGTACATCGACATATGGTCGCCGTTGTAGGTCGCCCAGCCGAGGGCAAGCTCGGACAAATCGCCCGTGCCTATAACCATACCGCCCGTCTTGTTCGCAATATCCATAAGCACCTGCGTGCGCTCCCGCGCCTGAGAGTTTTCAAAGGTTACGTCAAGGCTGTCGGGGCTTTGGCCTATATCCGAAAAATGCTGATTGACAGCGTCGGTGATATTTACTTCTTTAAAGGAGACCCCCAAAAGACGGCAAAGCTTTTCGGAATTGGAGCGTGTGCGGCTTGTAGTGCCGAAGCAGGGCATTGTTACCGCTAAAATATCGCTTAAGGGTCTGCCCAAAAGCTTCATCGCGCGCACCGAAACAAGAAGCGCCAAGGTGCTGTCAAGCCCGCCCGAAATGCCGATTACCGCGGTTTTGGAATGAGTATGCGCAAGCCGCTTTTTAAGCCCGTAGGACTGAATACGGAGTATCGCCTCGGCGCGGCTGTCAATGTCCTCGTTATCGGTGGGGACAAAGGGATTTTTAGCTATATTCCTCGTAATTTCGGTTATGATTTTTTTCTGCTCAAAGGTGACGGTTTTAAGACCGCAAAGCGGCTCGAAGCTTGTATTTTTGTGCCGCTCCCCCGCAAGCTTTTTAAGGTCGATTTCGGTGACTGTAAGCTCCTTTTCCTCAAAGGGCGCGCTTTCTGCAAGGGCCGTTCCGTTTTCGCAGATAAGGCAATGCCCCGAATAGACCAAGTCCTGCGTAGACTCGCCGCTCCCCGAAGAGGTGTAAATATAACCGCACAAAAGCCTTGCGGAGGTCGAGGAAATAAGCGAAGCGCGGTACTCCGCCTTGCCTATTACCTCGTTCGAGGCGGAGGGGTTTACGATAATATTCGCTCCTCCTCTGCAGAGCCTTTCGGACGGGGGTGACGCCGCCCACAAATCCTCGCATATTTCAACGCCGAAGGTGTATTCAGGCATTTCGTTATGAGCGAATACAAGCTCCGTGCCGAAGGGGGCGGTCATTCCGCATATATTAAGGGTCGCGTCCTTACCTGCAAGCACTCCCGAGGAAAACTGCCTTTGCTCGTAGAACTCGGCATAATTGGGCATATAGATTTTCGGAACTATGCCTAAGATTTTTCCGTTCGACAGCACCGCCGCGCAGTTGAAAAGCTTTGAAGAATATAAAAGCGGCACGCCGACAATCACAACAGGGTATTTGCCGACGGTGTATTCGGTAATTTCCTTAAGGGCGTTTTTTGCCGCGGCAAGCAGGGTTTCCGAAAAAAACAAATCCCCGCAGGTATAGCCCGTAATGCAAAGCTCGGGCAGGACAAGAAGATTGATTTTTAATTTGTCCGCCCTGCCGATAAGCCGTTTAATCTCATTTGTGTTCGCCGAAACATCTGCCACTGTGCACTCGGGCACTCCCGCGGCAGTCTTTATAAAACCGTCAACCATATTTTCCCGTCCTTACTAATTTATAACTACAGTTTAAAACTTTTTTCTTCTTATGTCAATATTATTAT
>CABVAD010000216.1 GCA_902496265.1 uncultured Oscillospiraceae bacterium | reverse complement strand
TATCCTTCTGCCTTTCATAATTTTTGTATTAAAGCAACCCTCTCGCCCCTCCTTTCACATTTAAAAATGCTTTAATACGATGGTAGAAAGATAACAGCGGGCTTTTTGTAAACCTCATTTCCTGTATCAGGGTAAAAAAACACGAAAAGACGGATTATAGGTCTTTTCGTGTTCTGCTTTTAATATTTAATTGATTTTTCCGTAAAGTGGCATATCCGCGTCCCGCTTGGGCTCTCTTGCGGGAGCGTCCTGCGCGGGCTTCTGCGGTGCGCGCTTGCGCGAATAGCCGTCACGCCTGCCGCTTTCTCTCTTGGGGGGACGTATATCCCCGCCCTCGACGGCGATAACAACCCGCCTTGCGCTTCCCTCTCCGAAGGAGTTTGAAACAACGCCGTCAATGGACTGAACAGCGGTGTGAATTATTCTGCGTTCATAAGGATTCATAGGCTCAAGACTGCGGCTTTTGCCTGTTTTAAGCACCTGCGCGGAAACACGCTTTGCAAGGCTTTTAAGCGCCTCCTCCCGCTTCTCGCGGTAGTTGCCGATATTAATTGCGACCTTGTAATATCCGCCGCCGTTGTTCGCGGCAAGCCCTGTAAGATACTGTATTGAATCGAGCGTTTCGCCCCTGTGGCCTATAACCGCGCCGAGCCCCTCGCCGTCAAGCTCGATAAGAGCGGCGTTTTCCTTCTCCGCCACCTTGATTTTAAGCTCGGAACAGCCTAAAGCTGCAAGAATTGTATTAAGATATGCTACCGCCTTGCCTGCTTTAGAGTCGGACGGAATTTCCGATGCGTCCTTTGCCTCGCCGTAGCCGTCGTGTATATCGTATTTGCCCGACTGTGCGTCCGGAGCGGCGGGCTTGCTCTGCGGCTTTTGAGTCTCGGTCTTCTGCGCTGAGGGCTTAGCTTCCTTTTTCTGGGCTTTCACAGCGGCTTTCTTCTGCGCTTTCGGCTTTTCATCGGGCAGTTCTATAAATACTCTGACCTCCGCCTGACGTCCGCCGAAAAGCCCCAGTGTCTTCTTTTTCGGGGTTGCGATAACCTCAAACTGTATGTCCGCCTCCTCCGAAGCGTTTAATTCAGCGATTGCTTTTTCCTTTGCCTCGGCTATTGTACTGCCGAAGCCTCTTGCCTCTTTAATCAAGAGATAACCTCCTTAGTCTTATTCATCGGCGTTTTCGCCGTTAAGCTTTGCCTGACTGATTTTTTTAATTTGAGTCGCCTCAAAATCACATTCCTTGTTTAATTCCTTAAGTCTCTCGCGGGAGAGCATTTTGTGCGGTCCGTAGAACTGCTGAACTGCCAGCTGAATAAATCCGCCTATAAGCGAGGAGCAAGCCCAATAGAAGGTAACGCCGCCCGGCAGAGAAAAGCCGATAAAGAGCGATATTAAGGGCATAGTAAGCATCATACCCATCATATTAGGCGCGTCGGGATTAATCTTTTTCTGCATTAAAGTGGAAAGCACGCTTGTAAGCATCTGGGCTAAAAACGCTATGATAGGCATTACCCAGATAAGCTGTGCGTCATTAAAAATATCAAAGGAGAATTTGGGCGTTTGCGTAAGGTTAATTCCGAAGAAATTGAAATTTAAATTGCCGAGCTTATCCGCGATTTCGGGAATATTGAGGGTTCCGTTGCGAACCGCCTCGATAATCTGAAGCTCGCCCCGTGCGTTTGCGGCAAGACCCAGCTGAGTTGTCGCATCGGTAATCACAGACTTATCGATATGAAGAAGATAGGTCAGCGGCGACATAATAAGCCAGTAAATACTCATCATAATAACAAGACGAATAATCATCGGCAGACAGCCGCCCGACATAGAGACGTTTTCCTCCTGATAGAGCTGCTGCATAGCCTCGCTGTATTTCTGCTTGTCGTCGCCGTAGCGCTTTTTAAGCTCGTCGAGCTTTGGCTTAATCCTCGTCTGCTGAACCGAGGATTTCTGACTCTTAATGCTAAGCGGTATAAAGGCTAAGTTTGCCAAAAGCGTGAAAACAAAAACAGATGTGGCGAAATTTCCGCCGAAAAGCCGTGCTAAAAACTCAAGCACCCAGCCAAGAGGTATATT
>CABVAD010000215.1 GCA_902496265.1 uncultured Oscillospiraceae bacterium | reverse complement strand
ATAATTTTAAATGAGAAAATCAGGAGTATAAAATGAATCTATCGGATATAAATACCGTCCGCTCTCTGCTTCAAAAAAACGGCTTTACCTTTAAAAAATCGCTGGGACAGAATTTTTTAATAAACCCCGAAGTCTGCCCCGCTATGGCCGACGCCGCCTGTGACAAGCAAACGGGGGTTATCGAAATAGGCCCCGGTATAGGAGTGCTCACAGCCGAGCTTTCCGCCCGTGCTAAGCGGGTGATCGCAATCGAGCTTGACGGGCGGCTTAAGAAAATACTGTCCGTAACCCTTTCCGACTGTGAGAATGTCGAGATAATATACGGCGATGTTTTAAAGACCGACTTAAAAGCGCTTATTGCCGAAAAATTTTCGGACTGCGAGCGGGTCGCGGTATGCGCCAATCTTCCCTATTACATCACCTCGCCTATCGTGATGACTCTGCTTGAAAGCCGGCTTCCTATCGACAGCATAACCGTTATGGTGCAAAAGGAGGCGGCAGAACGCCTTTGCGCCAAGGTCGGGACAAGGCAGGCGGGCGCGGTGAGCGTCGCGGTAAGCTATTACTCGGAGTCTGAAATATTATTCGGGGTTGATAAAAACAGCTTTATGCCCCCTCCGAAGGTGGATTCGGCGGTTATACAGCTTCATATACGCGATAATCCGCCCGTTAAGGTAGATAGCGAGGAAGACTTTTTCAGGCTTGTAAAGGCCTGCTTTGCACAGCGCAGGAAGACTCTTGTAAACACGGTTTCCTCTGCCGCCGGAATTGATAAGGAAATTATAAAAAACGCGCTTCTTAAGCTTGGTATTTCCGAAACCGTACGGGGTGAAAAACTGACCTTAGAGGAGTTAGCCGAGCTTTCAAATTTGATTTAAAGGTGATTAGCGTGAAAAATCACGCTAAAAATAATAAAGACGCCTGTTTCTCGCCTTTGTTACCAAAGGCAACCGAAACAGATGCGATATAATAATCACCATTTCGGTGATTTTTCATTGCATTTTGTGTCTTGGAAAGAAATGGTGATTATTATGCCCCTTAAAAATTTTGAGGATTTAAGCGATGAAATTCTTGATATGCAAAGCCGCGAAACCGAAAGATACGGCTTGCTTTACGAACGGCTTGCAAATCAGAGCGATATGACAAACGAGGAGCGCGATGCCCTTGAAGCTGAGGTCAACGGCGAGGTTGAACTGCTTGAAAAAACCTCCGCCAAGCTTAAAAAGGTGCAGAGATGGTCCTCCGATCAGGCGGACGAGCTTAAGACCCGTCTTAAAGAAGGCAAAGCAAGCGAGAGCAAAAAAAGGCTTTTACGCCGCGCGCCCGCAAACTCGGTAATCGACTATAAGGAAAGCAAAACCCAAAATTTCGCCGCGGGAATTAATTTTTACAAAATTGCGCTTATCTGCATATCGGGAAGCTTTGCAGGAGTTGTTGTGGAGCTGCTTTGGTGTCTCTTACGCAACGGGTACATAGAAAGCCGCGCGGGGCTTGTGTACGGACCCTTTAACCTGCTCTACGGCGTGGGCGCGGTCGCGCTGACCTTAATTCTTTACCGTTACCGCAACCGAAGCGCCGCGTTTTCCTTTTTCGGCGGCATAATAATAGGAAGCGCCGTTGAATATCTGCTGTCGTGGGGACAGGAAGCCCTGTTCGGCTCAACCTCATGGGATTACAGCGATGTACCTTTTAATATCAACGGAAGGATATGTCTCTTATATTCCGTGTTTTGGGGCTTTTTAGGGGTTTTATGGATAAAAAGCATTTACCCGAGAGTCGCCAAAATAATTCTTAAAATTCCAAACAAGGCGGGTAAAATCATCACCTTAGCGCTCACGGTTTTTATGATTTTTAATGCTCTTATGAGTCTTTTTTCGGTATGGCGCTGGTCGGAACGCGTGCACAACATTCCCGCAACCACCGCCTCCGACAGATTTTTCGATGAGCGTTTCCCCGATTCCCGTATGGAAAAAATCTTTGCTAATATGGAGTTTGACAGCGAGGACTGAGCGTTTTCGCTTGACAAATTTATAGTGTGTTATAATATAAACAGAATAAACAGAAAGGCGGCCGATAG
>CABVAD010000214.1 GCA_902496265.1 uncultured Oscillospiraceae bacterium | reverse complement strand
CACCGACTTTTCCCGCCTGCTTTGCACTCATTATTATTCAAATATCAGGCGTGACGGGTTTGACTCTCGTCAGCCTAGGGGGAAAGAAAAATATGTCAGTTGAAAATATCAAAAGAAAAGGACGCATAAACGCCGCAATTGACGATTTTAAGTCAAAATCAGGCGCGGATAAGCGCAGGGCGATAAGCGATTTGCTTTTCAACAACGCGATGTACATAATCATTTTAATCGCGATAATCTACATTGCGATTCAGGTACCCGCATTTCTTTCGGTATCGTCTATCGTAAATATTATTTCGCTTACCGCCGCTAAGCTGCCTATCGCGCTCGGTATCGGCGGAGCGATAGTTCTTACGGGAACCGATATTTCGGCGGGCCGCTGCGTGGGACTCACCGCTTGTATAGCCGCCTCGCTTTTGCAGATGACGGGCTATGCCAACAAAATATTCCCGAATTTAGCGGTTGTGCCGCTTTGGGCTGTTCTGCTTATAGTAATAGCGGTCGGCGCTGCTATCGGCTTTGTAAACGGCTTCTTTGTTGCAAAGTTTAAATTACATCCCTTTATCGTTACCCTTTCAACACAGCTTATTGTTTTCGGTCTCGTGCTTATGTATTTAATGCTCGGCGGAAACAACGGTCAGACCCTTTCGGGACTTGACGAATCCTATACGAACTTCGTTCGCGGAACACTGTTTACAATAGGCGGCGTTGCCGTTCCGAAATATGTCCTTTATTCTATAATACTCACCGCGATTATGTGGGTTATCTGGAATAAAACCAAATTCGGTAAAAATATGTTCGCGGTGGGCTCAAACGAGGAAGCCGCAAACGTGTCGGGCGTAAACGTTTTCTGGACAATCGTACTCGTATTCGTGCTTGCGGGCGCTATGTACGGTATAACAGGCTTTATCGAGGGCGCGCGTATCGCTTCCTGCTCGGCTAACACAGGTCTTAACTATGAATCAGACGCTATCGCGGCCTGCGTTATCGGCGGAGTTTCGTTTGTAGGCGGTACAGGTAAGATTAGCGGTATTGTAATAGGCGTATTCCTTTTACAGATTATATTCGTAGGTCTTAACTTCCTTTCTGTTGACCCGAATATGCTTTATGTAATCAAGGGTCTTATAATCCTTGTTGCCTGCTCTATCGATATGCGTAAATATCTTGCACGCAAGTAATTAAAACATAAGGCGGTGAAAGCTATGGAGAACGGGAAAAATACCGATAAACAGGGCAAAACAGGCGGTCTGTACGCAAAAGTCAATATGTCTCTTAAAACCGCAAATATCATGGTGACGGTATTTATCCTTCTGCTTGTTGCGGCGACAGTATTTATCGTAAGCCACAACGGCTTCACCGTGAGCTTTGATACCGACGGCGGTTCGCATATAGAAAGCGTCAAGGTTATGCACTCTCAAACGGTTGATATTAAAGAAGACCCCGTAAAGGAGGGCTACGTCTTCACAGGCTGGTATACCGACCGTGACTGTACGGAAAGCTTTGATATAAAAACCGATACCGTAACCACAAGTATGACCCTTTACGCGGGTTGGGAAAAAACTGAATGATGCGCTGATGCGTTCGGGAAACCGAACGCATTTTGTTAAAATATCCTGTATTTTATAATTACGGTTTGCTTTTTTCGGCAATTAATGTTATAATGAACCTACTAAATGCAGGGAGGCTACAGCGTGAAATATACCGTGCTTGTGGTGGACGACGAACAGGAGCAAAGGCTTGCGCTGATAGAGCGCGTTGATTGGAACGGTGCAGGCTTTGAGGTTGTGGGCGAGGCGGAAAACGGGGTTGAAGCGCTTGACGTGCTCGAAAGCCTTGAGCCTGATTTAATACTTACCGATATTAAGATGCCGATGATTTCGGGGCTGGAGCTTGCCGCTCGGGTAAGGGAACTAAGACCTGCCACGCAGGTGGTAATCTTAAGCGGGTACGACAGCTTTGAATACGCGCAGACGGCGATAAACTATAATATTATAAGCTATCTGTTAAAGCCGATTTCCCCCGAGGAAATGTCCCGCGAGCTTATAACAATACACCGACGGATGGACGAACGGCTCGCG
>CABVAD010000213.1 GCA_902496265.1 uncultured Oscillospiraceae bacterium | reverse complement strand
TATATTACATTTTCCGACTGCATCTTGCAAAATTCACGCCGTTTTAATATAATATTATTCGCTTATTCATATTATATCAGAAACAGCATAAGAATGGAATACGAAATCTCAATTTACAGGAGTAACTAATGCTACACTTACTTAAAAGACCTACGGTTTATTTATCTTTATTGCTTGCAATTGTTATCGGGCTTTTGCCGCTGTCTGCCTGCCGCTCAAAAGAGGAGCTTTCCTCTTCACCCGAATATGTTTCCTCCGCTCCCCCGCTACCCTCTTCGTCTGAAGAGCCTGTTTCCTCAGAGGAGTCCGCCGACAACGGAATAAGGCTTGTAATATCTTCTCCAAGCAAAAGCTCTGTAAGCGTCACCGACCCGAATTTCACCTTTGCGGGAACCTCCGATCCCGCCGAGCCGCTTTTGGTAAACGGAACGGAAATACCGCGGGGCGAGGACGGAATTTTTACCTATCAAACAGAGCTTAAGGTCGGCAAAAACACCTTTAGCTTTACCCACAAGGACGAAACCAAGACATATAAGGTATCATACAGATATGTTATAATCAACAGCTTTTCCCCCTCGGGCGCGCAGACCTATCCGAGCGGCTCTACAATTGTTGTAAATGTTTCCGCGAGAAAGGGCAGCTCGGTAAGCGCAAGCTTAAACGGCAATACCGTAAATTTGACCCGCGAAAACACACAGGAAGAGAACGGCGAATTTGTCCCCTACAACGGGGTTTTCCGCTTGCCCTCCGATAACGCTCAGGACATAAATCTCGGAAAAATCACATTCAAAGCCACCCACAACGGAAAAAGCGAAACCTTTACCTCGGGCAAAATCGTATGCAAAAAAAGCGACGTTATTGTTGACTACGACCCGAACGCCACGCCCACCGGCGGCAAATACATAAACGTAGGCTCGGGCTATATTGCGGAGATTGTTGAGTATAACGCCGAAACCTTTGACGGGAACGTTACGGACGCCGCCCTTAAAGACGGCTCTGTGGATTGGTCAAGACCGACCAACAACTATCTGCCTGAGGGTACGCTCGATTACTGCTCGACAAGCTATGTAAGCTTTAAGGACATAAATTACGTCACCCTGCGCGCGGGCTACAGAGTATATCTCGAACGTCAGGACAAACCGCGGGAGGGCAAAAAGCCCGTGGTGCGGCAATACATAGGCTCTCTGCCCGACCATAACGAAATCGCCGCGGCGGAATATGTAAACAACGGCTCGCATACGGTTATAACCTTTAACACCCTTTGGAAAGCGCCGTTTTATTTTGATATTCTTCCCCAGTCTTATGTCAATCCGTCCGCACAGAATTACAGAATTAACGCGGTGACCTATAATTATATAGATATCACCTTCTGCTACGCCACCCTGTTTTCGGGAGAAATTACAATACCTGAGGACGATCCGCTCTTTAAATCGGCTCAGGTTATTGAAAACAAAAACGCCGACTCAAGCGCGGTGCGTGATATCACACTCAGGCTCTTCCTTAAAAAGCAGGGCGGCTTCTACGGCTGGGACTCGTATTATAATGAAAACGGTCAGCTTTGCTTTGAGTTTTTAAATCCTAAAACCGTAACCGCCGCCGATAACGAATACGGCGTAAATTTAAACGGCGCCAAAATACTTATCGATGTAGGTCACGGCGGTGTTGACTGCGGCGCTCCGGGATTTGATTATAAAAATCACAGCGAGGCTCAGCAAAACCTGAAATTAGCCTTTAAAATCAAGGCGGAGCTCGAAAAAATCGGAGCACAGGTTTATATGACGAGAACCGATAACATCACAAGCTCAACAGACGATAAAATCAAGCTTATCAGACAGCTTAAGCCCGATTACTGCATTGCGGTGCACCACGATTCGGCCGCAAGCTCCTCCGCCAACGGCTTCGGCGCTTATCATTTCAACGCCTTTTCCGCAAAAGCGGCAGATTATGTTTTTTCACAAACTAAAAATTCGGCAGATATATACCGTAATTTCATTTTTAAATGGCATTATTATTATATGTGCCGTGCAACAAACTGCCCTGTTGTGCTTACCGAGAACGGTTTTATTTCCAACTCCTTTGATTACGGAAATATTATCAGCGATGAAAA
>CABVAD010000212.1 GCA_902496265.1 uncultured Oscillospiraceae bacterium | reverse complement strand
CCCGCACTCTTGAAGCTTAAGCCTTAGGTTTTCGAGGGCTTTTTCATCCATGGGGTAAAGGGGCAGTCTGCAGGGACCAGCGTTTAGCCCTAAAAGATTCATAGCCGCCTTTACGGGTATGGGGTTTACATCGCTGAAAAGCGCGTTCATAAGCCCTGTGTACTTAATCTGAAGCTCAGCCGCCTTCCCGGTGTTTCCGTTCAGATATTCCGCGCATATTTCGTGCATAACCGAGGGCAGGAAGTTTGACATAACCGAAATTACGCCGATACCGCCGAGCGACATAATAGGTACGGTCTGGTCATCGTTGCCCGAATAAAAATCAAGGTCGTCACCGCAAAGATAGCGGGTTTTCGCAACCGACGCAAGATCGCCGTTCGCTTCCTTTGTAGCCACGATATTCGGGTGCTTTGACAATTCCTTATAGGTTTCGGGCTTTATAGCAACGCCTGTGCGCGACGGCACATTGTAAAGAATAATCGGTTTATTAACGCGGTCTGCAATGTAGTTGTAGTGCGCGACCAGTCCGGGCTGAGAGGTTTTGTTGTAATAAGGCGCGACCATCAAAAAGGCGTCCGCTCCCGCTTTTTCGGCGTCGGCGCAAAGACCGACCGAATAAACCGTGTCATTACTTCCCGTTCCCGCTATCAGGGGAACTCTGCCCGCGTTCGCCTTTGCGGCGGTCTCAATAACCTTTACGTGTTCCTCATAGCCGAGGGTTGATTTTTCCCCCGTAGTACCGCAGATAACAAGCGCGTCAATACCGCCCTTTATCTGCTCGTCAACAAGGGAGGAAAGGCGCTCAAAATTAACGCTTCCGTCCTCGTTCATAGGCGTTATAAGCGCTGTGGCAGCTCCCGTGAATACTCTTTTTTTCATAAAAGACCACTCCTTTTAAAAAGTGAATCAGTCCATCCAGCCCTTAGCGCAAAGCAACTCTGCCAACAGCACAGCGCCACCCGCGGCTCCCCTTAAGGTGTTGTGCGAGACACAGACAAACTTATAGTCATACTGCGTATCCTCGCGCAGTCTGCCGACAGATACAGCCATACCGCCCTCTAAATCGCGGCAAAGCTTTGTCTGGGGCATATCGTCCTCGGTGAAATAGCGGAGGAACTGCTTTGGCGCGTGGGGAAGGGAGAGCGCTTGCGGCTCGCCTGAATAGCTGTTCCAAATATCGATTATTTCGTCCTTTGAGGGCTTATTTTTAAAATCAACGAATACCGCGGCTAAGTGACCGTCGGACACGGGTACGCGTATGCACTGTGCGGTAAATTTCGGGTCGCTTGCAGGTACGATTTCGCCGTTTTCAATCTTGCCCCAGATTTTAAGAGGCTCTTTTTCGCTCTTTTCTTCCTCGCCGCCGATGTAGGGGATTACGTTATCCACCATTTCGGGCCAGCGTTCAAAGGTTTTGCCGGCGCCCGAAATCGCCTGATAGGTGCAGACAAGCACCTTTTCAATTCCGTACTTTTCGTCAAGCGGATAAAGCGCGGGAACATAGCTTTGAAGCGAGCAGTTGGATTTTACCGCGATAAAGCCGCGCTTTGTGCCGAGTCTCTTTCTTTGAGCCGTAATAATCTCGGCGTGGTCGGCGTTTATCTCGGGAATAATCATCGGCACGTCGGGGGTGAAGCGGTGCGCGCTGTTATTGGAGATAACGGGACACTCGTGCTTTGCGTATTTTTCCTCAAGCGCCTTTATTTTGTCCTTTTTCATATTGACGGCACAGAACACAAAATCAACCACCGCGGTGATTTTTTCAATATCCGCTTCGGCGTCAAACACCGCCATATCCTTTAAGCTTTCGGGTATGGGAGCCTTCATTGCCCAACGCTTGCCGATTGCATCTTCATAGGTTTTACCCGCCGAGGACGAGCTTGCCGCAAGAGCTGTAACATTAAACCACGGGTGGTCGTGAAGCAAAAGCGCAAAGCGCTGACCTACCATTCCCGTAGCTCCGATAATACCTACATTGTACTTTTTCATTTGTAATACATTCCTTTCGCAAACATATTTGCAAATTCGGGCTTGATATATATTGAAAATTGCAATATAATTAAACCGTTGCCGAAACTAATATGCATTTGCTGTATTCTTTTCATTTAAT
>CABVAD010000211.1 GCA_902496265.1 uncultured Oscillospiraceae bacterium | reverse complement strand
ATTGTCGCAAAGCGCATAAGACGCTATTCAAGCCGTATCGACGCCTTTACCGTTCCCGATTTCTTTTCAAAGCGTTTCGGCGATAAAAATAACATTTTAAGCCTTATTTCCGCGCTTATTATTATTGTTTTCTTTGTTCCTTATACCGCGTCGGGCTTTTCCGCCTGCGGTAAGCTGTTTAACACCCTTTTCGGAATGGACTATGTTACTGCTATGATTATAAGCGCGGTGGTTATCGTGCTTTACACAACCTTGGGCGGTTTTCTCGCGGCTTCTACCACCGACCTTATACAGAGCATTGTTATGACAGTAGCTCTCGTTGTGGTTCTGCTTTACGGCATAAATACCGCGGGCGGTTGGGATCAGGTTGTCGCAAACGTACGGTCGCTTAACGGTTTTGTAAGCTTTACGAAAACATATGAAGGTTCAGAGGGGGTCGCGCCATACAACGCGATTACGATAGTTTCAACCCTCGCGTGGGGACTCGGATACTTCGGTATGCCGCATATTCTTCTCCGCTTTATGGCTATTAAGGACGCGAAAAAGCTTAAAATCTCCCGCAGAATAGCTGTAATTTGGGTTGTAATTTCAATGGCGGCGGCAATTCTTATCGGTATTGTCGGATTCGGAGTACTTAAGAGCGGATCTATCGGAGAGCTTTCGGACACCGAACGCATAATTGTTGCAATTGCAAAGCTGATAAGCTCTCACGGTGTTTTGCCCGCGCTTATCGCAGGAGTTATCCTTGCGGGTATTTTAGCCGCTACAATGTCCACCGCCGATTCACAGCTTTTGGCGGCTTCATCGAGCGTATCGCAGAATATTATGCACGATTTCTTCGGAATCAAGCTTTCCGAAAAGAAGGCTATGTTAGCGGCGAGAATTTCGGTAATCGTAATTTCTGTAATAGCGATATTTATGTCGCTTGACGAAAACAGCTCTGTTTTCAGGGTGGTCTCCTTTGCGTGGGCAGGCTTCGGCGCGGCTTTCGGTCCTGTGGTGCTTTTCGCCCTCTTCTGGAGACGTATGAACAAATGGGGCGCACTCGCGGGTATGATAACAGGCGGCGTTATGGTCTTCGTCTGGAAGTATGTTATCGCAAAAATTTTCGCGGGTACGGTGCTTGACATTTATGAACTTTTGCCCGCCTTCATACTCGCTTCGGTTGCAATCGTGGCTGTAAGTCTCTTAACAAAAGCACCTGACAGCGAAACAACCGAAATATTTGACGAAGTTAAGGCAATGAACGATTAAAATACAACAGCGGTATTCCAAATCGGAATATCGCTGTTTTTAAAGGGAAAACTTATATGAAAAAAATAGGTATACTTTTTGTTTGTCTCGGAAATATATGCCGCTCTCCCATGGCGGAATTTATTATGAAGGATATCGTGTCAAAAAGTGAAACATCGGATAATTTTCTAATTCGAGGGTATATTGCTCGGTTGCAGGGCTTTATATAAAAGCTTTTAAGGGTTACACCGTTTACAGGGCTTATATCCGCTTTTTACAGCGTCGTCGCGGTTTTTAAATAAAACCTTGTTTTCCTCTTTCATAGTACCTGCCGAGCCGCAGTCCGATTTATGGAAAACATGAGAATTTGAATTACCTATATATTCGGTTTCTGAATCGGCGGCAGAAGCATTTTGCTCGGGAGAAGCGGGCTTAACCTCGTCGGCGGAAATTGTTTGCGGCATTTCCGAAACGCTCTTATTTTCACGGTAGCCGTTTACGGTATTATCCGTGGGAAGGTTAATTGTAATCTGAGGGTGAGATTCCGTATTATCATTGCCGCTTTTCACCGAACAGCCGCAAAGTAAAAGCATAATTAATATTAAAGCCGTTATCCTTTTCATAATTACCTCGCGCTTTTTATTATTTATACACTAAATTTCGCGATAAATCAGTGATTTGAATAATTTAATAATTCTTCGTACCTTTTATTAAGCACTTTAGCAAATGCGATTATTTCTATATCAGTAACGAACCGTTTTCCGCATTCTATGCGTTGAATAGCATTTTTATCAATATCTATCCCAACTAATTGCATTCTGTCAGCAAGTTCCCTTTGAGAAATTTGTAAATCCATACGATATTTGGATATATTTTTACCGCAAA
>CABVAD010000210.1 GCA_902496265.1 uncultured Oscillospiraceae bacterium | reverse complement strand
AACTTCTTGACAAATAAGGTATTGTGTGGTAAAATTTCGTTAATTTGAGGGAGTAGTCTGCGCTTTGGCGTGACAAGTCAACATACTGATTATTTTTTAATCTGGCTTGTATTAAAAGACGAGACTCGGGTGCGTTTTTTGCACCCGAGTCTTTTATTTTGGAGGTAAAAATGGGAATTACAGAGCTGTTTTTAATTGCGGTGGGACTTTCAATGGACGCCTTCGCGGTATCGGTCTGCAAGGGACTGTCGACGGGGTGGCTGAAACCTCG
Organism: uncultured Oscillospiraceae bacterium; assembly: GCA_902496265.1. Lineage (GTDB taxonomy): Bacteria > Bacillota > Clostridia > Oscillospirales > Acutalibacteraceae > UBA737. The sequence goes on along the minus strand of CABVAD010000210.1, from coordinate 1,848 downwards.
CCACTACCTTGCCGTAGGCGCGTGGTTCGGGGGATTTCAGGCGCTTATGCCCGCTGTCGGATACCTTTTAGGCTCGTCCTTCGAGAAATACATCACCCGCTACGACCATTGGATAGCCTTTATTCTTTTAGCGTTTATCGGCGGAAATATGCTCAAAGAGGGCTTTTCAAAGGAAAGCGAGTCGGTAAATTCCTCCTTCCGCCCCTCCGCAATGGCGGTCTTGGCGGTTGCGACAAGCATTGACGCGTTGGCGGTGGGTATCACCTTTGCCCTGCTGCCCGATGTAAACATCGCCGCCGCGGTGCTGTTTATAGGTATAATAACCTTTGTTCTCTCCTGCGTGGGACTTAAAATCGGAAATGTATTCGGTCTTAAGTACAAAAGCAGGGCGGAAATTGCAGGCGGCGCAATACTGATACTGATAGGCCTTAAAATTCTGCTTGAGCATTTAGGTATAATTAATTTTTAAAGTCCTTGCAAGCTCAGCCACAGGCAGACCCACAACGTTAAACCAGTCTCCGCGGATTGACTTTACAAGCAGTCCGCCTTTTCCCTGTATGCCGTAGGCTCCCGCCTTGTCAAACGGCTCGCCCGTGGCGATATATTCTTCAATTTCCCCGTCTGTCAGGGGATAAAACTCAACCTCGGTTACCGAGGAAAAGGAGCGGCATTCGCCGTTTTTTATCACCGCACAGCCCGTTACAACCTTATGCGTTCTGCCCGAAAGCCTGCTAAGCATAGCCTTTGCCTGCTCTCTGCCGTCAGGCTTTCCCAAAACGCAATTATCGATAATAACAGATGTATCCGCACCGATTACAATATCGTGCGGATATTTTTTTGCGATATCGTCCGCTTTCAGCCGCGCTAAGTATTCGGGCTGTTTTTTGGGCGGAATACCGTCGGGCACTGTTTCACAGACGCCCGACGGTATTATTTTAAAATTCTCGGTTATAAGCCCTAAAAGCTCTTTTCTTCTCGGAGACGCCGAGGCTAAAATAATGCCGTTATTCATTTTAAATCTCCGCCGCGAAGGTCGGAATCCCACTGTCTGAATTTTTTTCGACCTTTTTATTGTATTCCGCGACCGCGAAACGCGCGTGAACGCTAAGCGAGGTCATAAAATAAGGCGCTGTGAATACGAGCGGAAAAATAAGCGCCGAAATCAGTATCCAGCCTAAGAAGCTGAAAATAAGATAAATAAAATCGAGAGCGGTGTCCCTTGAAACCGTGCAGGACATATGGATTGCCTCCGCAATTTCCATATCCTCGTCGGCGACCGCAAGAAAGGGGGCTAAATAATAGCGCGACATAACAAAAAACAGGATTACGGCCGCGACTGTCTTTAAAAAGACCGAAACATAATACAGATTCCCCGTCCAGATAGGAATGGGAATATCCATAATATCGTAGATCCTTACTCCCGAGAATATATCAATAATAACAGAGGGTAAAAACAGTACCGCCGCAAAGCCCGCCGCGCGAAGCGACAGAGATACGGACAAACGCAAGGCGCGCTTGTACTTTTCTCGGTCAGAAAAATAGTAGAAAAGCACCAACTGTCTGTCATGCGCGCCGAAAATCATACGCCAGAAAAACCTTACAAGCCCTAAAAAAAGCGGAAAAATAATAAAAATTCCGCCGACGGCAAGAAGTATAGATCCTACTACATCATTTGAAATATACGCCGCGTAATCCGCCGCCATCAGCAGAATCAAAAAGGTGAAAATCGGCGTAAGGGACGCGGCGACGCATTTAAGCCAATTGTTTTTAAGCGCGGTTTTTGCGGTCAGCTTTACAACGGAATTACCCGCGGTCATAGAATCAACCCCCGTATTATCATTTATATTT
>CABVAD010000209.1 GCA_902496265.1 uncultured Oscillospiraceae bacterium | reverse complement strand
GAATGTGTTATAATGTATTTAACAACATATTACCCCGCAATAAGGCGCGGTAATTTAAAGGAGTGCATTATATTGAAAGACTATCCTATGAATCTCACGCGGAGCATCGCCCTGTTAGGTCACGGCGGTTCAGGCAAAACCACCCTTGCGGAAGCTATCCTTTGCTACGGCAAGGCTACAGAACGCATCGGAAAGACGGTAGACGGTACCTCCGTTATGGATTATGACCCCGAAGAGAAAAAACGCAAAAATTCGGTTTCCGCTTCTGTTTACGCGCTTGAAACGGCGGGTCAGAAGCTTAATCTTATAGACGCGCCCGGGCTTTTCGATTTTGCGGGCGGCGTATGCGAGGCGCTGACCGCGGCGGATACCGCGCTTATCGCCGTTTCGGGTAAATCGGGACTTACCACAGGCGCAAAGCTCAGCTTTGCGAAGGCTCGGGCGGCAAAAAAGGCAGTTGCTTTCTTTGTCGGAAAGCTTGATTCGACCCACGCGCATTTTTACCGTGTAATTTCCGCCCTTGTAGGAAGCTACGGCGCGGTTATATGCCCCGTAACGATACCCTACCTTGAAAACGACGAGGTTAAGTGCTACATAAACCTGATTGAAAACAAGGCGTACGCCTGCGACGGGCTTGAATTAAAGGAAATGCGTATGCCCGTAAGCCGTGACGCGGACGAAATGAGAAGTATGCTGCTTGAGGCGGTCGCCACAACCGACGACGCGCTTATGGAAAAATACTTCGCGGGCGAGGAGTTTACCCCCGAGGAAATCAAAACAGGACTTAAAAAGGGCGTCTGTGCAGGCGATATATGTCCCGTATTCGCGGGCGTTCAGCAGACGGGCGCGGCTGTGCCGATGCTCGTAGACGCTCTGCTTGAAATCACACCCTCCTCTGCGGATTCAGGGTATGCGCTCTCCGACGGCGAGGAAAAGCCCTTCGACGAAAACGGCGAAAACGCCCTGCTTGTGTTTAAGACGATAGCCGACCCGTTTGTAGGCAAGCTTTCATATTTCAGGGTGCTTTCGGGCAGGATTAAAAACGATACCCGCCTTATAAACAGCCGCACGGGCGCTGAGGAGCGCCTATCAAAGGTTATGTGGCTTAAGGGCGGCAGGCAGGAGGATGCCGACTGTATAAAAGCGGGCGACATAGGCTCTGTTGCAAAGCTCGGAAACGTTTTAACGGGCGACACGCTTTCCGCCTCGGGCAAAGTATCCGCGGCTTCGGTAGAATTTCCCGCCCCCTGTCTTTCTGTGGCGGTTTATCCCAAGGCAAAGGGCGACGAGGAGAAAATCGCCTCCGCCTTTAACCGTATCGCCGAGGAAGACCCCACCATTTCGGTACATACCGATAACGAAACCCACGAACAGATTCTGTCAGCGCTCGGTGAACAGCATATTGATGTTATAGTATCCCGCCTGAAATCAAAATTCGGTGCGGAGGTTGAGCTTAAAAAGCCTAAAATCGCCTACCGTGAGACTATAAGAAAGCCCGTAAAGGTACAGGGCAGGCATAAAAAGCAGTCGGGCGGTCACGGTCAGTTCGGCGACGTTTGGATTGAGTTTGAGCCCTGCGAATCCGAAGAGCTTGTATTTGAGGAAAAGGTCTTCGGCGGCGCTGTACCCAAAAACTTCTTCCCCGCCGTTGAAAAGGGACTTCGCGAAAGCACGGCTAAGGGCGTGCTCGCGGGCTATCCTATGGTAGGGGTTAAGGCCACGCTTGTAGACGGCTCGTACCACCCTGTGGATTCCTCGGAAATGGCATTTAAAACAGCGGCGTCAATCGCCTTTAAGGAGGGTATTCCGCAGGCGTCCCCCGTACTGCTCGAGCCTATCGGTACGCTTAAGGTGCTTGTTCCCGACGAAATGCTCGGCGACGTTATAGGCGATATAAACAAACGCCGCGGCAGAATTATCGGTATGAATCCCGCCGAAAACAAGATGCAGGAGATTGTGGGCGAGGTGCCGCTCGCTGAAATGTCCGACTTTGCAACGGCTATGCGCTCAATAACCCAAGGCACGGCGACCTTTACGCTTTCCCCCGCGCGTTACGAGGAGGTTCCCGCCGCTATTGCGCAAAAAATAATCGAAGAAGCAAACTAAAATACTCGGCTCCCTTAATAGGGAGCCGAAAAATATTTTA
>CABVAD010000208.1 GCA_902496265.1 uncultured Oscillospiraceae bacterium | reverse complement strand
ATTAAAGCTTATCCGTTTTAATAATATTGTTTTTGACTGATTTTCACGGTTGTTTACAAAATGCCAGCCTATGTTCATCAGAAAATCTCCGCCGAAGCGCTTATCGGTGCCGTCAAGGGCGTAAACCGCCGTCTCGTCAAGTCCGCAAAGCTTGATATACTCATCCGGCGCGTTCGGTGTTGCGCGGTTACAGTTTAGCGTTAAAATCACGGTGTTTCTGTCCTCCGAAACAAACTCGATAGCGCAAACATCGCTGTCAAATGGGGATTTTAAGCGGTAGCAGTCGCCCCTGTGGAAGACCTCGCCTAATTCACGGTAGGTTTTTATCGCCTCTTCGGCGGTTTTAAGCTCGTCTTCCGAGCATTTGTTAAGGTCAAGCTCAAAGCCGAACTGCCCCGCCAACGCCACATTACAGCGCATATCAAAGCTTGTGATTCTGCCAACCTGATGGTTAGGCACAGCCGAAACGTGCGCCCCCATAGCGCTGAACGGATAAACAATGCTTGTGCCGTACTGGATTTTAAGGCGTTCGACCGCGTCGCTGTCATCGCTCGTCCAGGTCTGGGGCATATAGTAAAGCATGCCTGCGTCAAATCTTGCGCCGCCGCTTGCACAGCTTTCAAAAAGTACATTCGGGAATCTGCTTGTTATTGTTTCAAGCACCCTGTAAAGTCCTAAAATATAGCGGTGCATTACCTCGCCCTGACGGTCTCCGTCCCGGAAGGCAGATCCCGGCTCGGACATTGCGCGGTTCATATCCCACTTTATGTATTCAATATTCGCACGGCTTAAAATTCCGCTTAGGGTATCTATAATATAATCGCACACATCGTCTCTTGAAAAGTCAAGGGTTAACTGATTCCTTGATAAAGATGATTTTCTTCCTTTGGTGTGAAGAATCCAATCGGGGTGATTTTTAAATAATTCCGTCCTCGGATTTACCATTTCAGGCTCAAACCAAAGCCCGAACCGCATACCAAGGGCGTTTATGCGCTTTGCGAGACCCTCTAAGCCGTTCGGCAGTCGGTCACGGTTTTCGTACCAGTCGCCAAGACCGTTTGTATCGTTAATGCGCGAGCTGAACCAACCGTCATCAAGCACAATTGTGTCTATTCCGATTTTGGCGGCTTTCTCGGCGATTGCAACTATTTTATCCTCATTAAAATCAAAGTAGGTGGCTTCCCAGTTATTTATAAGCACAAAGCGCTCTGTATCTCTGTACTTACCCCTGCAAAGGCGGGTGCGGTAAAGCTTGTGGTAAATGCGCGACATCTCGCCGAGGCCCTTAGCGGAATAAACCAGCACCGCCTCTGGGGTCTGAAAGCTGTCGCCCTTTTCCAAAATAAATTGGAAATTGGTTGGATTAATGCCTATGTAGGCGCGCACGCTGTTATAGGAATTGCGCTCCGCTCCCGCGGTGAAATTGCCGCTGTAAACAAGGTTAAAGCCGTAAACATTGCCGTGATTTTCGGTTGTGTTTTTATCGCAAAGGGCGATAAATGGATTATGAAAGGGACTGCTGCAGCCGTAGCGGCTGTTTATACCCTGATTACCGGGAACAATCGGCTGTCTTGTAATATGCCGTTCCCTCGCCCATGCGCCGTCAAGGTGGAGAATTTCCCGTTCGGGGCTGCCGTAAAAATCCACCGTTGCGCTCATTGCGGAATCAAGTAACAGCTTCTCTCCCCTGTTTACGATTTTTGCACTGCGGGTGATAGCGTCCAAATCCTCAAATACCGAATAGGAAAGGAAAACATTTACATTTTGGTAGGTATCTTCAAGGCGGATAACAAGTGTTTGAACCTTGTCCCACTCCTCGCAGTAGGTGGCGGGGAGACCCTCTAAAGCCGGCTTGCCATCCAATATTTCATAGTCCTTATATGTAAGGTTCGATACTCGGCTGCCGTCTGAAAACCTAAACTCGGCGGAGGGCATACGCATATCCGCGTTGCCGTAGGTCGAATACTCAAAGGGAACAATGTCTGAATTGCCGCCATCTAAATCTACAGCCTCGAAATTTCTTCTCAGATAATCGCTTAAATTTGTTTTACCAAGCGGGTTTACAAGCCTTTTACCCCAATAGCGGTGAAACAGCTTTCCGCCGTTTATCCCCATTGCGTAAGTAACACTTTTGGTATTAAGATAAAAAATTTCGTTTTCTTTGTCAAA
>CABVAD010000207.1 GCA_902496265.1 uncultured Oscillospiraceae bacterium | reverse complement strand
ACATTTTTTGCTAATTTTTACACTTCTTTTGTATTTTAGCTTGAAATTTACGCAAAAATGTGGTAATATATGTAAAAATTAATATCGGAGGCAGAAATTTGATGAGAAAAAAATTAAAAATTGTGATTGCAGATGATTCTACGGAATTAGGGCAGAATTGTGCGAAAGCGCTCAAAGGATACGGAATGGAGGTTGTTTTGTGTCAAAAGGACGGACAGCAGGTGCTGAACGCAGTCAGAACCCAAAAGCCCGATGTTGTGCTTGCAGATGTATTTATGCCGAATCTTGATATAATAGGCGTTCTGAACGGAATCCGCGATATGGACAGCAAGGAGCGCCCGATGGTTATGGCTATGTCAAGCTTTGATAATCAAAGGCTCGAAAAGGAAACGCTTGACGCGGGCGCAAGCTATTATTTTTTAAAGCCGTTTGATATCAACACAATGGCGGAGCGTATAATTCAGCTTTCGGGCTGGAAAAACGAAATTTCACCTGTGGTTGTAAAGGATAACGTTGTAACAGACCCCGAGCTTGAGCTTATGGTTACCGAGATTATCCACCAAATAGGAGTTCCCGCCCACATTAAGGGTTATCATTACTTAAGAGAAGCGATAATTCTATCGGTGAAAAACAGCGATATAATCAATTCCGTAACAAAGCTTTTGTACCCGACGGTTGCTAAAACCTACGGCACAACCTCTTCACGCGTCGAACGCGCAATACGCCACGCTATTGAAGTGGCTTGGGACAGGGGAGATATCGACGTTTTAAATTCCTATTTCGGCTACACAATTCAGAATGACCGCGGAAAACCGACCAACAGCGAGTTTATCGCTATGATAAGTGATAAGCTGAGACTCAGACTAAAAATAAGCTGACATTTTACATAAATAAAAGGGGCGGCATTTACCGTCCCTTTTACTATTCAATAAAAAATTTCACAATAATCATCGCAGCACCGAGGGTTGCTAAAACTATTCCCGTGACAAGGTTAAGCTTGCGGGCGGAGGCTTTGTTGGCAAATACCGCCGAAACCCGCGCGCCGATAAGGGTGAAGATCGCACAGCAGATAAGCGCCGTCATATCGGGAAGAGAGCCGATAGCAAAATGCGATACAGCACCCGTAAGCGCTGTAAAGGTCATTATAAACACGCTTGTTCCCACGGCTGTTTTAAGCTTGTAGCCTAAAACGCTTGTCAAAATCAGCAGCATCATCATACCGCCGCCCGCGCCGATAAAGCCGCAGATACTGCCTATTACAGTTCCGCAGATAAGCGACTGTATAACCGCCTGCTTTCGGGTTTTATTAGCCACCTTGTCATTTTCGGTCATAACCGGCTTAAAAATAAAGCGAAGTCCCAAAATAAAGGTCATAACAACCGAAAAGCCGCCCATTGTGGAATTTGGTACAAGAGAGGCTAAAAAGCTACCTACAACCGTAAAAACAAGGGTGGCAAACAGCATTACAAGCCCGTTTTTAATGTCGATATTTTTGTTTTTGGCATAGGTGTAGGACGAGACCGCCGAAGCAAGCACGTCCGAGGCGAGGGCAATGCCCACCGCTTCATACGCGTCAAAATGCAGAAAGGTAATAAGCATCGGCGAGATAACCGCGGCGGCGGAAAGTCCCGCAAGCCCCGTGCCTATGCCCGCGCCCAAGCCCGCGATTAAATAAATTATGAAATTAACCATTTACAAACACTCCCTAAAAAGGTAAAATTAAAAGTGTACGGAATATAGTTTACACGGAAACTAATTTGTTGTCAATAGCAGGAGTGAAAATAAATTATGAACAATTCTGAAATTACAAAGCTTTTAAAAACCCAGAAGGCGATTGCCGATTCTTATTCTGCGGCGATAGAGTCGGCGGCGAAGCGCTCGGGAATAACAAAGCAGGAGGCGGACGTGCTGATTTTCTTTTTCAACAATCCCGAATATACGCTTGCCTCTGACGCGGTAAGGCTGCGCGGCTTCTCGAAGGCATACGCCTCAAAAGCGATTGAACAGCTTTTGGAAAACGAGCTTATTGAAATAAACTCTGATGGTGAAGACCGCCGTATGCAACGCATTAAGATTACGGGAAAGGGCGGAATAATCGCAAAGTCGGTAAGTATGGCTCAGGAGAAGTTTTACGAGCGCTTAATTAAAGATTTAACGCCCGAGGAACGTTTTATACTTAAT
>CABVAD010000206.1 GCA_902496265.1 uncultured Oscillospiraceae bacterium | reverse complement strand
ATTTTGAATTAAAGGGATAAATAATGGATAGAAAATTTATGTTAGAAGCAATAAAGGAAGCGCGGCTTGCGGGGGAGCGCGGAGAAGTTCCCGTCGGAGCGGTTATAGTTAAGGACGGCGAGATAATCGCCCGCGCCTCCAACCGCAGGGAGGAAAAGCAGAACGCGCTTTCCCATGCCGAGACCGAGGCTATAAATATTGCCTGTAAAAGGCTTGGCAGCTGGCGGCTTGACGAATGTGAGCTTTATGTCACCCTCGAACCCTGTCCTATGTGCGCGGGGGCGATAATAAACGCGAGGATAAAAACCCTTGTTTTCGGGGCGTATGACAGCCGCGCGGGGAGTATTGACAGCGTTATAAATCTTTGCGATTATCCCTATAATCACCACCCGAGAATCTACGGAGGTATTTATGAGGACGATTGCTCTTCGCTTTTGAAGGAATTTTTCGGTAATCTTCGGGATTAAAAACCTTCTCTGTAATCGAATAACAAACCGCCCCGTAAATCAGAGGATTACGGGGCGGTTTTTTGAAAGGATCACAGGGCGGTTTTTTGCACGGTTAAATTTCGTTTTTAAATACGGACGACCGATGGTCGCCCCTACGAAATGTCATTTTAGTAAATGTAGGGGCGGGCATTGCACGTCCGTTGTCTAATATCTAAATCACCTTTTAATAAAATCCTTAACATCATCTGCCGTCACCGTGCCGAAAAGGAAAATAAACAGGGTGTACAGAGGCAGGGAAATAACGCAAATAAGAATTAAATAGACAAGGTTGTTTATTCCGACAATAAGCCGAATCAGCATATTGCTGAGCAGGGTTATGCAAAACGCCGCGGCGAGGGGCAAAATTACCTCGTTTAGAATTTTAAGCCGCGCATGGCTTACCTTCATAAGTCTCTCGACATTCAGCGCACAGGTAAGCAGATTTGAAAAATACATTATCCAAATAAAGCCCCTCAGTCCCGAAACCGGCAAAATAATAAGAATTAAAATAATGCGGAGTGTGGAGTCGGTAATCGCGGTGCGGAAGCTGAACGCCTGCTGGTCAAGCCCCTTTAAAATTCCGTCCGACACGCTGTCGAGATACATCAGCGGCACTATCGGGGAGAGTGCGCGCAGAAGCTCGCCTACCTCCTCGCTTTTGTAAATAAGCAGTCCAATTTCCCTGCCCCCGACAAAGAAAACCGCCGCGAAAATAAAGGACATAACCGCCGTCAGCTTTAAAATGTTTCTTGTCGCCGACTTTACAAGACCGTTTCTGCCCTTTGCCGCCGCTTCGGACATTTCGGGAATAAGCAGGGTGGAAATCGAATTAAGCAGAGTAGAGGGGAAAAAGAGTATCGGCAGAGCCATTCCCTTTATCATTCCGAACTGGGAGAGGGCAAGCTCGCCCGAATGAGGGTATTTTGCAAGGTTTTTCGGCACTAAAATGTTTTCGGCAGTCCTGAGCGCGGTATTAAGATATCTGCCCGAGGTTATCGGTACGGAAATATGTAAAATCCGCCTTACTATTCCGAAGGGCGGGCGTTCGCGGCCTGTCAGGAAGTTTAGCTTTTTGCGGTCTTTAAGCCATATAAGTCCCAGCATTAAGCAGGAAAAGATCTCCGCCGCGGTATCGCCGAAAAGCACCGCTCCGCAGCAGGCGGCAAGCCCCTTGTCACAGAAGCTTTTAACCAAAACAATGACAAGCAGTATTCTTACCGCCTGCTCGGCAAGCTGGGAGACCGCGTTGGGGGTTACTTTGCGCCGTGCAATAAAATATCCGCGCAAACAGGAGGTTATTCCCATAAAGGGGAGGGAAAGCGGCAGAATTTTAAGGGCGGGAACGGCACGCATATCCCCTAAAAAACGGTCGGCGATAAATTCCGCGCCGAAATAGACGGCCGCGACCGAAACGGCGGCGATTATAAGGGTAAGCTCAACAGAGCGGCGCAAAATTTTAAGCGTGCCCTTTTTAGTGCCCAGGGCTAATTCCTCGGCGACAAGACGGGTCACCGCCGTGCAGATTCCCGAGGTTGCAAAGGTCGCGGCTAAAACGTATACGCTGAAAATAAGCTGATAAAGTCCTATACCCTCCGCGCCTATAAGCTGAGCCAGCCATACCTTGAAAATTATTCCCACAAACCTTAAAATTAACGACGACGCGGTTAAAATAAGCGCGTTTTTAATAAAAACCGTTTTTTTCACTTGTACTACCACTCCCATATTTAATATTAT
>CABVAD010000205.1 GCA_902496265.1 uncultured Oscillospiraceae bacterium | reverse complement strand
CGAAATATTCGGCGGATGTCCCACGGCAGGCATGTCGTAAACGGGCGTTTAAAACCCGAAAGCAATTTCGGAACAAAGGCGTCGCGCTATGTCAAAAAATATTTTATACGGTATGTACGGTAGGCTGAGACGGATTTTTTTACTCCGCCTTTTTCGGCGTTGCTATTTTGCGCTCTGATATTATTACACCCTCCGTCATACCGCGGAAAGGTGTATTTTTTATGTGCGGAATAGTTGGATTTACAGGTAAAACACAGGCGGCGGGCTTTTTGCTCGACGGGCTTGAAAGGCTTGAATACAGAGGCTACGACTCGGCGGGAATTGCCGTGCTTGACGGCGGGGCGCTTAAAATCGAAAAGACCACCGAGCGAATTAAAAATCTTAAGGATAAAACCGATAACGGTAAAAATGTCAGCGGAAATATCGGTATCGGTCACACCCGCTGGGCGACCCACGGCGTACCCTCCTTCAATAACGCCCACCCGCATACAAGCGCGGACGGGAAGTTTGCCGTTGTACATAACGGCATTATCGAAAATTATATTCAGCTCCGCGAGGAATTAAAGGCGGACGGCGTGGAGTTCGTAAGCGAGACCGACACCGAGGTTGTACCGCAGCTTTTAAGCAAATATTATAAGGGTGATTTTTTCGCCGCCGTCGCAAAGACAATTTCACGGCTTGAGGGCTCTTACGCGCTGGGAATACTCTGCGCTGACTGCCCCGATACCCTTATCGCGGTGAGAAAGTTCAGCCCCCTTATAATCGGGCTGTCTAAGGAGGCTAATTTTATCGCCTCGGACGTCACCGCCATAGTCACACACACAAAGGATATTATGTATATTGAGGACGGCGAGATTGCCGTGCTTACTCCCGACGGCGTTAAGCTTTACGATTCCGAAAGAAAAGAAATTAACCGCGAGCCGTCGGTTATCGACTGGGATATTTCTGCTGCGGAAAAGGGCGGCTACGACCACTTTATGATGAAGGAAATAATGGAACAGCCGCGCGCCGTCAAGCAGACGGTTGACAGCCGCATTAAGGGCAGAGAAATCGTTTTTGAGGGACTGAAACTGGGCGAAGAAAAGCTTAAGACGATAGAGCGCATTGAAATTATCGCCTGCGGTTCGGCTTACCACGCGGGTATGGTGGGCAAATATGTATTCGAGGAGCTGCTCAGAATCCCCACAAACGTGGATTTGGCGAGCGAATACCGTTACCGCAACCCGATTACAAACGAAAAGACCCTGACGATTATTATAAGCCAGTCGGGCGAAACCGCCGACACTCTGGCGGCGCTTAAGGAGGCGAAAAGGCTCGGCTCTCACACTCTGTCGATAGTAAACGTTGTGGGAAGCTCTATTGCGAACGCCTCTGACGACGTTATTTATACTTGGGCTGGACCTGAAATCGCGGTTGCTACCACAAAGGGCTACACAACACAGCTTTCGGTGCTTTATATGATAGCTGTATGGGCGGCAAGACTGCTTAAAACCGCCGACCCCGACAGAATAGAAAGACTCTTTGACGACCTGTGCAGACTGCCAGAGCTTATTGAAAGGGTGCTTCTTGAAGAACCCAAAATTAAGGAAATGGCGCGCCGCTGCGGCGACCCTAAATCACTCTTCTTTATAGGAAGGAACATAGATTACGCAGTATCGCTTGAGGCTTCCCTTAAATTAAAGGAAATCTCCTATATTCATTCCGAAGCCTACGCCGCGGGCGAGCTTAAGCACGGAACAATCTCCCTTATCGAGGAGGGCAGAACGGTAATTGCCCTTGCCTGCTACGAGGAGCTGTTTGAAAAGCTTTTAAGCAACGTAAAAGAGGTTAAGGCGCGCGGGGCGTACGTTATCGCCTGCGCCACCGAGGGACATACCGAAATTGCCAAGGAGGCGGAGGAGGTTATCTATATTCCCAAGGTTGACCCCCTGCTTTTAGCCACCCTTGAGGTAGTTCCTTTCCAGATTTACGCTTATTACGTCGCGCTTTACAAGGGCTGTGATATCGATAAGCCGCGCAATCTTGCAAAGTCGGTTACTGTTGAGTGATTATATATGTATATATAGCGATTGAAAGCTTCCCCTGCGTGGGAAGCTTTTTCATATTTACTACCTCGTCGCTCATGCCGCGACCGGCACGCCCTTTCTTATGTGGGCGAAAAGAAAGGGCGGAAAGATTTGCCTTTAGGCTGACAACTCACCCCTTCTGTTTTCCGCCTTCGGCGGGTATTTTCTAATAAACCTTTTTATCAGTTAAAAAAAT
>CABVAD010000204.1 GCA_902496265.1 uncultured Oscillospiraceae bacterium | reverse complement strand
CGATAAATTATGTTGTAATATGCAAAATAGTAAATATTGGGAGGAAAATTTATGCTCAGCCAAAATAACTCCGTAAAGCTTTCGCTTTATATAACCGATCTAATCACCGTGCTGTTTTGCGCCGCCGCGGTCTTTCTGCCGCGCTTTACAAAGTGGTACATTGCCTATATGGGCAGACCCGCAAATGTCCGCACCGTTATTTTAGCGGTCTGCTATGCCTGTCTTCCCTTTGCTCTGGCGGCGCTTTATTCCTTAAGACGGCTGCTTAAAAACATAACGCGGGGCGACACCTTTGTTGCCGACAATATAAAGCGGCTGAACCTGCTTTTTATCTGCTGTGCCGCTGCGGCGGTTATAACCTTTTTTTCGGGATATTTTTATCTGCCTTTTTACATTATCAGCGTTGCCGCCGCCTTTTTCTCCCTGATTTTACGGGTCATTAAAAATGTTTTCCGCTCCGCGATAGAAATAAAAACTGAAAACGAGCTTACTATATAGGTGACAGAAATGGCGATTGTAGTTAATCTTGACGTTATGATGGCAAAAAGAAAAATCTCCTCGGGCGAGCTTGCCGAGAAGATCGGTATTACACAGGCTAATCTTTCGATTTTGAAGACGGGCAAGGCGCGCGCCATACGCTTTTCCACGCTTGAAAGCATTTGCAAGGCGCTTGACTGCCAGCCCGCGGATATTCTTGAATACAGGGAGGAAGAATAATGTCTGATTTTGAAAATGAAAATATAATTACACCTGACAGCAATTCCGAGCCTATAAATCTCAGCGTATATCCGCCCGCCCTGAGAGAGCCCGCGGTCTGGACTGTGCAGGATACGGTTTTCGCGGTTTTGACCTTTGTAAGCTCGGTTTTCTTTGTTTCGCTCTCGCTTTTCGGCGGCTTTAATATAGGCTTTACGGTCTCTTATTTTGCCCTCTTTGGGCTGACTGTGCTTTATATGGTGAAATCCGAAATTCATATAAAGCCCTTCGCCCTTTTCTGCGGCGCGGCATCACTTGCTGTTTCGGCTGTATTCGCCGTTTTTGACGATTCCCTCATTAACACCCTGCTGTTTTTCGCGGTTTTCGCCCTCTACGGGGTTTTTGCGGCGCTTTCCTATACCGACCGCCGCGGGGTAATTTACTCCGCCCTTGATACGCTCATTGTTTCGCCCTTCAGGTTTTTAACCGAGCCTTTTCGTTCCTACGGCAAATACTGCTCGGAAAACGATAAAAAAGGTCCCAACAAGCAGGTTCTTGTCGGCGCGGCACTGTCCGTTCCCGTGCTGTTGGTAGTAATTCCCCTCTTAATCAGCTCTGATGCGGCGTTTGAGGGGCTTATGGTCTCGCTCTTTTCGGGAATAGGCACTCTGATTGCAAAAATACTGCTCGGCGCACTGCTTGCGATATTCCTTTTCTCCCTGCTTTTTGCCCTTAAAAAGGGGCTTGAAAAACAAGAATTTAAACCCTATTCCAATACCGATTACCGAAATCTGCCCGCCGCCACTGCGGTCACGCTGTTTTCAATACTTTCGGTCTTTTACGCGGTCTACCTTTTTTCACAGCTCGCCTATTTTTTCAGCGCCTTTTCGGGTATACTGCCCGAGGGCTACGCCCTTACCCCTGCGAACTACGCGCGGCGCGGCTTTTTTGAGCTGTGCGGCGTTTGCAGTATAAATTTAGGTCTAATCGCCCTTATAACGGGGCTTTCCCGCCGAACAGACGCGGGGAAAATCCCGCTGTCGGTACGGATAACCGCTACTCTTATATGTGTATTCTCGGTAATCTTCACCGCGACCGCGCTTTCCAAAATGCTTTTATACATCGGCTTTTACGGGCTCACCCGCCTGCGCCTTTTGACAAGCGTGTTTATGGTACTGCTCTCCCTGCTGTTTGTCGGCGTTGTGATATATCTTTATTTAAAGAAATTCCCGATTTCAAAATATATTATAACCGTCCTCGCCGTTTCAGCACTAGCGGTGGGCTTTGCAGACGTTGACAGGACGGTTGCATTTTACAATGTCAAGGGCTATAAAAGCGGAGCTTTAAAGGAAATCGACGTAAACCATTTAGGCAGTCTTTCCGACTCCGCCGTGCCGTACCTTGCAGATTTGCTTGACGCGCCAGATACAGATGTAAGGCAGGATGCGGCAGGAGAGCTTTACTCCCGTGCGGAATGTTTTTTTGAAATTGATACCTCGGAATACGGAAAAATTAAGCTTAAAGAGATTAAAAAGAGCGGTTTTTCTTCCTACAACTACTCAAGAGAAA
>CABVAD010000203.1 GCA_902496265.1 uncultured Oscillospiraceae bacterium | reverse complement strand
CTTCCGTCTATATTGGCGGGCGCGGGAAGCGGCAAAACCACCGTGCTTGTAAACCGTATTGCAAATATTGTAAAATTCGGTGACGCCTACAACAGTACATATATTCCCGAGGTTACCGACGAAATGATTAAAAGCGGTGAGGATTACTTAAACGGAGTCACCGATTTTGTACCCGATAATTATTTCGCCGTTTCCCCTGCAAAGCCGTGGCAGATACTCGCCATAACCTTTACAAACAAGGCGGCGGGCGAGCTTAAGGAGCGTATAGGACTTAAGCTTTCGGACGGTGCAGAGGATATTTGGGCGGGAACTTTTCATTCTGTGTGCGGTAAAATTTTAAGAAGATACGCCGAGCTTGTCGGTCATACCTCCAATTTCACGGTTTACGACACCGACGACCAACGCCGTCTTATGAAGGATATAATGAAGTCCAACAATATTGATGAAAAGTTTGTTCCGCACAAGAGCGTGCTTTCGGCTATTTCCTCGGCTAAGGACAAGCTTATTTCTCCCGCCGAATTTAAGCAGTCCGCGGGGTCGGATTTCAGAAAACAGACGGTTGCGGAACTATACAGAATCTATCAGAAACGCCTTAAAGAAGCCGACGCTATGGATTTTGACGATATGATTGTCAAAACGGTAGATTTACTGCAAAATAACGAGGACGTGCTCCGATATTACACAAACAAATTTAGGTATGTGATGGTGGACGAGTATCAGGACACAAACTACGCACAGTATGTGTTGGTAAGCCTCTTGGCATCGGGAAATAACAATTTGTGCGTTGTGGGCGATGACGACCAGAGCATCTACCGCTTCAGGGGCGCTACGATTGAGAATATTCTTAATTTTGAGGACGAGTACCGCAATGCGCGGACTATACGGCTTGAGCAAAACTACCGTTCCACCTCTAATATTCTGAATGCCGCAAACGCGGTTATTAAAAACAACCGCGGACGGAAGGGAAAAAATCTTTGGACGGATAAAAAGGGCGGAGAAAAAATAAAAGTTTTCACCGCCGACGACGAACGGGGAGAAGCGCGGTACGTTGCCGACTGTATTCTTGAAAATGTAAGGAACGGCGCGAAATTTTCCGAACACGCCGTGCTTTACAGAATGAACGCCCAGTCAAACGCGCCGGAAAACGTCTTTGCGAGAAGCGGTATTTCCTATAAGGTGGTAGGCGGCTTCAGGTTCTACGAACGAAAGGAAATCAAGGACGTAATCGCTTATTTACAGCTTATCAACAACAACAGCGACGATTTGCGCCTTCGCCGCGTTATAAACGAGCCCAAGCGAGGCATAGGGGATACCACCGTAAATAATGCCGCGCAGATAGCCGCGGAGCTTGGTGTATCCCTCTATGAGGTCTTTAAAAACGCCGACGAGTACGCCGCGGTAAGCCGCGCCGCCTTAAAGCTTAAAGATTTTTGCAGGGTAATAGACTTTCTTACAGAGGCGGCGGAGAAAGCTTCAATATCCGAGCTTTTCGAGCTTATGCTTGACAAAACGGGCTACCGCGCCGCGCTGGAGCTTGGCGGCGAAGAGGGGCAGGAAAGGCTCGAAAACGTTAAGGAGCTTGCGACCAACATCGCCCAGTACGAGGAGGAAACCGAAGAGCCCTCTCTTTCGGATTTTCTTGAGCAGATAGCCCTTATAAGCGATATCGACTCCTATGACGACAGCGACGACAGGGTTGTGCTTATGACCATACATTCGGCTAAGGGGCTTGAATTTGACAATGTTTTCCTTATAGGTATGGAGGAGGGAGTTTTCCCGGGAAATCAGTCTATTTACGCAGGTCCCGAGGAAATAGAGGAGGAGCGCAGGCTCGCCTATGTCGCGATAACAAGAGCGAGAAAAAGGCTTACGATAACCAACGCCTACACCCGTATGATATTCGGGACTACGAACCGAAATATGCCCTCCCGCTTTTTAAAGGAAGTACCCGAGGAGCTTTGCAGCTTTGACGGAATAAGGCGTTCGGTTCAACCTGCAAAACCCGCTTACGCTTATTCCGAAAAATCAGTCGGCGGTTATTCTTCAAAGCCGATAAGGAGCGCCCACACCGCGGCGGCAAAAGCAGACTGCAATTTCACCGCGGGACAAAGAGTGCGTCACAAGACCTTCGGAGATGGGCTTATAATCACCGTTACGCCAATGGGCGGGGACAGTATGCTTGAAATCGCTTTTGATAATGTCGGCACTAAAAAGCTTATGGCGGGCTATGCTAAATTAACGGTTATTTAATATTTTTGAGATTTGTATTTCAAATT
>CABVAD010000202.1 GCA_902496265.1 uncultured Oscillospiraceae bacterium | reverse complement strand
ATTTTTGTTGACAAGCGCACCTTGGTTTGATATAATAATCAGGCACAATAAATGCGAGTGTGCTGGAATAGGCAGACAGGCACGTTTGAGGGGCGTGTGTCAATGACGTACGAGTTCAAGTCTCGTCACTCGCACCAGTCGAGAGCCTCGACACGCAGACGCGTAGTTGAGGCTCATCTTTTTTGCAGTTTTTTCTCGCGGGCTTTATACAGTTTTGATAGCAAAACCTTTCGCCGAAAATCAGAAGCTTTTTGAAAAATGCAAATACAGAGTGTATATTAATTATTTTTTAATACTCCAACCTGCCGAAATAATCGTCTAAGCCCTGATAGTCGGCATAACTGTCATATACATAATGGGTAGGATAATTGAAGGCGTAATAATCGTAATCGTGTATATATTCGTGAACCTCAAAAAGACCCTCAAGCTTATGCTCCGAAACCGACTTTTTCCAAAGCTTAAGCGCGGTGCTCAGGTTCTTTTTCGCGTCCCTGTCCTCAATTACCGACAAGGCATATTCAAGCGCCGAAACAACCTCACAGTTTACATTATACTGCCATTCATAGCCTGCAATCGGGTCGCTAAACCGTTCTCCGCTTTGAACATAACGCCAATAAACGCTGTCCTTTTCCTTTAAAAGAGATACATTTTGGAGTAAAAATATTTCGGTGGCGTAATGCGCGCTCCGTATTTTTTGTCTGACTTCTTTCTGCCCTGATTCATCAAGTCCTTTAAAAACCTGACTTTTTACAGCTTCAAAATATTCTTTGTCGGGCTTTTTAAGCTTGGAATCGTGCAGATAATACTTTTTATTGGTGAAAGCCAATATTTCGCGGTAGGTTTTGTTCGAGATATAAAAGTGCTTTTCTTCACCGTTTTTAATAATAGCTACCTTTGAGTATTCAAAAGACGTATCATTGCACATTTTGATTTGAAGAAGGCTCTTTTCTTCGCTGTCCAAAAAATCAAAGGTCCAGTAGGTGTTGGTCTCGTCAAATTCGCTGAAGCGGTCGGGCTCTCCCCAATAGGTTTCGGAAAGCAGGGTGATAAACTCGGTCACCCTTTCCTCGTCGTCGATTACATAACGGTTTTTAGAACTGCTGATATAGCTTGTGCCGATTATTTCGGCAACATCTGTCGGAAAGAGGTCGGATACCTCGTCCGCTGCCGTACCTGTAAGCAGCTCCCTTGCGTTTACAAAAAACCTTTGTATTTCCTTTACAATCGGCTCTCTTACCTCCTCGATACTGCAAGCAACCGCAGTGAGTGAGAACAGTACCGCAAGCACAATACAAGCCGCACGCTTTGCGGCGGTATTAATAAGCTTCAGCACGCCATTTTGCGATTTAATAAGCTTACGCATTTCTTTCTCAAAAATCGGGGAAAAATTATGAGTAGATTCGGTATTGCTCTCAAGCTGTGAATCGATGAAAGCGTTTTTCAAAACAGTGTTTACATCAGTCATAAAGCGCCTCCGATAACTTCTCCGCAAGGATTTTCTTACCTCTTACCAACTGCATTTTAACGGTAGCGGGCTTTCTTTCAAGAAGTCTTGCGGTTTTCTTAATCGAAAAATCCTTAACAAAATGCAGAAATAAAACCTCGTTATAAGGCGAGGAAATATTTTTGATTACCTCAACGGTTTTACGGTATTCAAGACGGCTTACGGTGTCTTCCAAAGAATAGCTGAAATCTGAAATTTCCTCCGCGGTTTCAAGCGGAGCTTCTGAAAGCCTTGACTTTTTCCTTAAAAAATCGCAGGCGGCGTTTTTGGTTATTACGGTTAAAAATGCAACCGTTTCCTTGCTGTCAACCTCGGCGAAGCTTTTAATATTTATTGCAATTTTAATAAAGGCGTTTTGCAAAACGTCCTCGGCATCGGTCCTGTTTCCGACCGCCTTAAGGGCGCAGTTATACAGCCTTTCCCTGTATGTATAGTAAAGGGTCTCAAATTTATTTTTTTCCTTCGGCTCCATTTCAACCGACAAAAGTATCGCGGACAGCAATAGCATCACCTCTCATTATATTAAACGATACAAATTACAATTTGGGTTACAAATAAGTGTAAACGCTTTAATTTCAGAGCCAAAACAGAGCCACAGAAATAAAAAAAGTCCCCGAAACCTGCTTGAATAAAGGGTTTCGGGGATTTACTATATCATTCCCACTCGTTGCCGAAAGGCTAAACTTAACGCATTTTGTTTATAAAATGTATCGTGTAGTCTTCGCAGTATTTTGATAATCCATATTATCATACCTGTATGACGAGAATTTATCATTTTCTTATCAGGTGCGATAAAACCGATGGTTGCGAGAAAAGAATT
>CABVAD010000201.1 GCA_902496265.1 uncultured Oscillospiraceae bacterium | reverse complement strand
GCTTTGCGGAAAATGAATATTACGAAGGGCGGTGTTAATTCCGCAAAGCCCGTTTCGCTCCCTTACACTTTCGGGGAGAATATCGTTTAGCTCAGGCAGAGCGGTAAGCGCGGTTTTAAGAAGCTTTTCTATTGCCTTTGAAGAAAGCCCTGCCGAGGCGGGATATATAGGCTCAATTCCTAAAAAGCCGCTTTCCCTGATTTCAGGCGAAGCCATTTCGCGCATAACAAGATTTCCGCCTGATTTGCCGTAAAAAAGATATTCACAGCCCTCGTTGAGCTTCTCTGCCAAATATTTTTGATTAAAAAGGGTAACGGCAATATATCCGCTGTCGTCCGCCGCGGTAAATTTATAAAGGGTCATACCCTTTCGTATGTATGCGGACTTAACAGGCGAAATTATTTTTGCCTTAACGCATACATTCTCACCGAACGGACACTCGGCAATTGGTGTTATGTTTCGCCAGTCAAGGTAAGCACGCGGATAAAAACGCAGAAGGGCACCGACCGTATCGATGCCCTTTTTACGCAAAAGCTCCGCCCGCTTTTCACCCACGCCCTTTAAATACTGAATGTCGGTGGAAGCTGTAAGCATAAATATTCTCCCTTAAAATAAGATTAAAACTTACTCGACCGAAAGAATGTAGTAATAAACAGGCTGTCCGCCGTTAATAACGGTGATTTCGGTCTTTGAGCCGTATTTAGCCTGAATCTGCTCTTCAAGTGCCGCCGCCTGCTCGTCGGTCACGTCCTCGCCGTATATAACCGTTATAAACTGGCTGTCGCGCTTAACCATCTGCTTTAAAAGCTTTAAAACAGCCCTGTCCAGCTCGGTTTCGGTAAAGGAAATCTTGCCGCCGAGCATTGCCAATAGCTCGCCCTTCTTAATCTGGTGTCCGTCAAAGTCGGAGTCACGCGCGGCAAAGGTGACCTGACCCGTGGCTATGCGTTCGGTGGATTTCTGCATCTCGATAGCGTTAGCCTCAACGTCCGTATCAGGGTCAAATGCAAGCATTGCGGAGATGCCCTGCGGAATGGTTCTTGTGTGAATTACAATTACCTTTCTGGTACTCAGCGGAATCGTCTGCTCCGCCGCCATAATAATGTTTTTGTTGTTCGGCAATACGTATACCGTTTCCGCCGGTGTAGACTCAACCGCCCTTAAAATATCGTCGGTGCTCGGGTTCATAGTCTGACCGCCGCTTACAACGGTATCAACTCCCAAGTCCTTAAAGAGACTTGCAAGACCCTCACCCGCGCAGACCGATACAAAGCCAACGGGCTTTGTGGGCGCTACAGGCGTAAAGGTCTCGGTGCGGTCGGCGTTTTTAGCGGGCTTCTGCTTCGCGCTTTCGGAATCGTGCTTTGCGCGCTCATGCTGATCGCGCATATTTTCTATCTTCATATGAACAAGCTGACCGAAGGTAAGTGCATTTTCAATCGCATTACCCGGGTGGTCGGTGTGAACGTGCACCTTTATAATCTCATCGTCGTCAACAACAACCACACAGTCGCCGATAGTCTCAAGATACGCTCTTAATTCGGACGGCTCTTTGCCCGACTCCTTATCGCGGTTGACGATAAACTCGGTGCAGTAGGTAAAGGTGATTTCGGTTTCAAACTCGCCCGCCGCGCTTCTTGCTGTCTCTTCTTCGGAGGAGTCTTCGGAAACAGCGTTTGATTTAACCATAACTCCGTCTCTGAATACCGACATCATACCCTCAAGTATGGTGACAAAGCCTTTTCCGCCCGCGTCAACAACGCCCGCCTTCTTAAGGGTAGGCAGTAATTCGGGGGTCTGCTCCAAAGCAGTTTTTGCACCCTCAATAGCGGCGTCAAAAACGCCTAAAGCGTCCTTTCCCTCGCCGAGAGCCGCCTTTGCGTGCTCCGAAGCAACTCTTGCCACGGTAAGTATAGTTCCCTCGGTCGGTTTCATAACCGCCTTATATGCCGCCTCTACTCCAAGCTCAAAAGCGGAAGCGATGTTTTCAGCGGTAACAAGCTCGTCATCGCCTATTCCCTTGGAAAAGCCCCTGAAAAGCAGGGAGGTTATAACGCCGGAGTTTCCCCTTGCACCGCGAAGAAGCGCGGAGGCGTTGACCTTTGCGACCTTTCCCGCGGTTTCTCCGCTCAATTTTTCAAGCTCTCTGGCTGAATTGCCGAGGGTCATTGACATATTTGTACCCGTGTCTCCGTCAGGTACGGGGAAAACATTCAAATCATCGATTTGCTTGCGGTTGTTTGTAAGATTATTCGCGGCGGAAATCATAGCGTCGCGTAAAGTATCGCCGTTAAACAAATATAAACACTCCTTACAGTAAGCAAAGCCGAAAAATCCAAATATATTTTAGA
>CABVAD010000200.1 GCA_902496265.1 uncultured Oscillospiraceae bacterium | reverse complement strand
ACTTACAGCATTAATCAAATAATTATGACCCTTTATAGCAATCAGATTACCGACAGTCAAAACCTTAAGTTTTTTTAAATCGGAAAAGCTACGTTCTTCACACTTAAAAAATTCTGTATTTACCCCATTATATACCGTAAAAGTCGGCACGGTTTTAATTCTTTCGGAAAATTTATCTGCCACCTTTTTGCTTACGCATACCGCCGCATCAGCTTTAGAATATAATGATTTTTTTTGAATCCGATAGTAATCGTATAACAGCTTATATTTTTCGCTGTATTCTTGCCATACGTTAAGACCGTGAAAATGTATAAAAAGCTTGACTTTTTTCAGCTTGCATATCTTAATGACGCTTCTTAAAATCTTCAAACCGCCGAAATGAAATGATACATTATCATAATCAACATCTAAGACCGACATAATTTTATCTCGATCGCACTTTGATAATTCAGTAGGGAATAAAAGATCATATTTTGTATTTTCAGCAATTCCGATTTTAATAATATCTACGCCGTTATAAGTTTCTCTTTGCGTATCAAAGCTTTTTCCCTCACATAAAAGCAAAACATCTGTTTTTACCCCGCTTCTTTTTAATGCCTGTGCCTGTTGTTCAAGAAAAATACAGTATTGTGAATACTCTTTACTTGGATAGCAGGTAGTAATAAACAAGGCTCTCATTATAATACCTCTTTCACGCTATACCAGTTATCTTTTAAATATTCAGCCTTACTGCAAACCCCGTTTTCATATATACACGGATTTTCAGGGGTATCAAGCAGACTTTGCGCCAGTCCGACAAATTTTCGGGCGGCGTTTTCGGCGTTCCACTCATTAATTATAGTGTTATATGCGTTGACCGAAACATTTTCCCGCACGGTATCATTATCCAAAAGATATTTAACCCTTTCATAAAGCTCGTCGGTATTGCCGTCCTCATATATAAAACCGTTTTCGCCGTCTTTTATTAAAAACGGAACCGAGCCTATAGCGCTGCCTGCCACAACCGCACAGGCGCTGTTCATAGCTTCATTAAGGACCGCGCCCCAGCCCTCGTTCCTGTCCGAGGTGAAGAGAAAAATCTCGCTTTGTTCCATATATTCGCGCACCTTCTCGGGTCTCATCTGACCGAGCAGGCAAACGCAGTTCTCTAAAGCTTCTTGTTTGATTTGCGTCCTAAGCCTTTCTTCAAGCTCTCCCGTGCCGATAATATTGAGCTTAAACGAATATCCCTCCGTTTTAAGCCTTTTCGCTACCCGGAGAGCAAGCTCGGGATGCTTAAAATCAATAAGCCTTCCCGCCCAAAGCAGTGAGTTTGCCGCCTTGTTTTGGATTAAAGCGTTAACGCCGTCATATTTTTTTAATTCGGGAAAATAGCCCCACTTGTAGCATCTGTTTTTATAATTTCCGAATTTTGCGCAATCCGCCGCGGTATAGGCGCTTGCACAAAGCATATAAAGCGGATATTTTTGAAATCTTCCGTGATGCAGCCACGCCGCAAGCATATTTCTCAGATACCCGCTCGCCTTAAAGCCGGTTTTATAAAAGCGCTCCGCATATTTAAAGGTGAGCTTATTAAGTTTAAGCCTGTTTTCAATAAGCGAGTCGGGTGCCGAACCTATTATAACTGCATCGCTTGAATCGATCAAATCGCGGTAGTGCTTAAAATCCTTATGTAATTGCCCGTATGTCACCAGATTATCAAGCATATCGGTTTCGCTCCGCCAGCCTATAGGTAAAGCGGTTTTATCTGTTTCTACACATTCAATAAAATAAAACTCAATGCTTTTATCACTAATGAAGGAACGGTATAAATCGATTTGATGAGGGGTTAAAAAATTTGTTAAAAAAACAATTTGCATTTTTCCGTACCCTTTAACCGACCGCCTGTTCGACAAGGCTTTTTTCCTCTTCATCTTCCGAACCGCGATAATCGCACCTTGCCAACAGTAAAAATCCGCACGCCATAACGAATATTCCCATTCCTCCCGAAAAGAGCGCGCCTTCGCCGAGACCCATAAATATAACAGCAAAAAACGCCGCCAAGGCAAAAAGATTTTTTCTGCTTTTGGATTCATCATTAAAATTTATACATACCTTATAGAAGAAATAAATCACCAATATAAGTATTAAAATTCCGTAAGAAGAAAGGAGTACCAAATGCGCGTTATGAGCATTACCGCTCGCTTGTGCATAATTCCCCGTAAGCCAAAGTCCGTGGATTTTTTCAAGCTGATCCTGCCAAACTACTAATCTTGAGGTAAGGCTTTTTCCTTCTTTGACAAGAAAATCAAACCAGCCTCTTTCTTGAATTGATTTAATATAGGTAAGATATATCGGTACAAAGGCAATAG
>CABVAD010000199.1 GCA_902496265.1 uncultured Oscillospiraceae bacterium | reverse complement strand
GAATTAGATAAAATTTTAAATATGTTAGCCGAGGAAGCCTCGCTTTCAGACGCGGCACAGGCGGCGCACGCTTTGATTCCGCAAACCGATATTAACGAGGTTGCTAAGGCTCTTAAAAACACGGGGGACGCCTATGACTTTATGTCGCGCTATTCCGCGCCGTCATTCGGCGCAGCTGCCAATGTTTCCTCGTCTTTAAGGCGCGCGGAAGCGTCGGCGGTGCTTTCAATACCCGAATTACTTGACATTGCGGAAACGTTAAGGGTTATACGCTCGGTGAAAAGCTGGCGTGCGGACTGTTCGGGAATGAGGGAAACCTCAATCGACCCGCTATTTTCCGCGCTTGTGCCTAATAAATATTTGGAGGAGAAGATTACCTTTGCGATAAAATCCGAGGAGGAGCTTAATGATAACGCCTCTCCCGCGCTTTATGACATAAGGCGTAAAATCTCCTCAAAATCCGCTAAAATCCGCGATAGCCTTGATAAGCTTATTAAAGGTCCGACTGCTAAATACTTGCAGGAGGCTATCGTAACCCAGCGCGACGGCAGGTTTGTAGTTCCGCTTAAAGCGGAGTATAAGGGTCAGATAAGCGGCATAGTTCACGACACCTCTGCGACAGGCTCAACCGTTTTTATTGAGCCTATGACGGTGGTTGAAACAAATAACGAGATAAGGGTACTTAAGCTTCGCGAGCAGGAGGAAATCGAGCGTATTTTGGCCGAGCTTTCAGCCGAGGCGGGAGGCTTTGCGGACGGCATTATTTATTCCTATAACGCACTTTGCGAGCTTAATCTGATTTTTGCCAAGGCAAAGCTTGCCTATAAAATGAAGGCGAGTATGCCCGAGATTAATAAGGACGGCTACACCTATTTAAAGCGTGCGCGGCATCCGCTTATAAATTATAAGACCGTGGTGCCTATAACCCTTGAATTAGGCAAGGAATACGATACCCTTATAATAACAGGTCCTAACACGGGCGGAAAAACAGTCACCCTTAAAACGGTGGGTCTGCTTACCCTTATGACTATGTGCGGGCTTATGATTCCGACCGACGACGGCAGTAAAATCGCCGTTTACGGAAAAATATTCGCCGATATAGGCGACGAGCAGAGCATTGAGCAGTCTCTTTCAACCTTTTCCTCGCATATGGTCAATATTATCTCGATAACCGAGCAGGCGGATTCCGACTCGCTTGTGCTCTTTGATGAGCTTTGCGCGGGAACTGACCCCGTTGAGGGCGCGGCGCTTGCAAGGTCTATTTTGGTGCGGCTTTCCGCATACGGCGTAAAAACCGTCGCCACCACCCACTATCCTGAGCTTAAATCCTACGCTATAGATACCGAAAGGGTGGAAAATGCCTCCTGTGAGTTTGATGTGGCTACCCTTAAGCCCACATACAGGCTTATTATCGGTATGCCGGGGCGCTCTAACGCCTTTGCGATTTCGGGGCGTTTAGGCCTTGATAAAAGCATTATTGAAAACGCAAAGGATTATGTGTCGGACAGCGATTTGCGCTTTGAGAGGGTTGTCGCCGCACTCGAAACCGCCAGAAGGGAGGCGGAGGACGAGCGCAATGAAGTTAAGGTCCTTAGAGTAAAGCTCGAAGAATCCCGCAAAAAGACTGAACAGCGGGAGCACGAATTTGCAATTAAGCAAGAAAAGCTTATGGAGAGTACCCGCGAGAAGGCAAACAGCATAATTGAAAACGCAAGGTACAGGTCTTCACAGCTTTTAAACGAGCTTGAGGAAATGAAAAAACAGCTTAACGCCGAGAATGCGGCAAGGCTTGCCGAAAAGGCGCGCGCCGACTTTAAGAAAACCTTAAGCGAGCTTGAGGAAAGCGCCGATCCCGTAACAAAGCATACCGCAGCGGGCGACGCGGTCACCGTACTTCAAAATGGCGATACAGTGCTTGTGGCGGATATTAACCGCGAGGCTTCGGTGCTTGACGTAAAGAATGACAAAAAGCAGGCTTTGGTAGTATCGGGCGCTATTAAGATGTGGACTGATTTTGCCAATCTCCGCCTTAAAAAACGCGGCGGAGACGCTTTGGAATTTAAGAAAACACGTAGGGTCTCGGGGCTTGTCTCCCGAGGTCAGCGTTCGGTTTCGGGCGAGGTTGACCTGCGCGGAATGGCATCGGACGAGGCTCTTTTAGAGCTTGATAAATATATAGACAACGCAGTGCTTTCGGGAATAACTACCGTTACAATAATTCACGGCAAGGGCACGGGAGTATTAAGAAAGGCGGTTCAGGCGCATCTGCGCTCCCATAAGAACATTAAGTCCTTCCGAACGGGCACCTTCGGAGAGGGTGAAAACGGCGTTACTATTGCCGAAATTAACGAATAGGTTG
>CABVAD010000198.1 GCA_902496265.1 uncultured Oscillospiraceae bacterium | reverse complement strand
TTTTATGTTTTTGTGATTGATACTAAAAGCTTTATTAACTCTTGACAATCTGAGTTTATACTGTCGAAAAGCTTTTTATCAATATACTCGGTTTCATATAATATTTCAAGCCAATATTCGGTCTCACTCGCCTCTTTAAGTGCAATATTAAGCTTGGAATAAAAATCAGGCTTGCTTTGTCCCCTGATTGCCTCTTTAACATTTGCACCTATACTTGTACCGCTTCGCAAAAGCTGTTTTGAAAGCACATATTCATTCTTTTCCGCAGTAAGGTATTTATAAGCACGCACAATTCTTATAGCAAAAAATTTGCTTTTGTCAACAATAGCATTATCCATAAAAAATCCTTTTAATTCCGAATTCCGAATTCCGAATTCCGAATTAAGATATGTCCGCTTCCTCCAGATACATATATCCGTTCTCGGTGATAAATTCCTTTCTGCCCGCCAAGTCGTCGCCTAATAATAGGTCGAACATCTGCGAGGTGCGCTCGGCATCCTGCGGCATAACCTTTATAAGCCGCCTTGTTTCGGGATTCATTGTGGTAAGGTTCATCATATCGGGCTGGTTTTCGCCCAGTCCCTTTGAGCGCTGAATGTCAGGCTCGGGCTTTACCTCGCCTATTTTGGCGAGTATCTCGGTCTTTTCCTTTTCGTCATAGGCAAAGTAGGTCATATCCTTTGTCCTTATTTCGTAAAGCGGGGTTTCCGCAATATATACCTTGCCCTCGTTTATCAGGGTGGGCATAAGGCGGTATATCATTGTTAAAATAAGGGTTCTTATCTGAAAACCGTCCACGTCCGCGTCGGTACAGATTATGACCTTGTTCCAGCGAAGCGAGCCCAAATCAAAGGTTGCAAGCCCCTTATTTGCTTTTGACTTGACCTCGACCCCGCAGCCTAAAACCTTTATAAGGTTGGTTATAATCTCGCTCTTAAAGACCTTTTCATAATCCGCCTTAAGGCAGTTTAAAATCTTGCCCCTAACGGGTATAATAGCCTGAAATTCCGCGTCGCGCGCTAATTTGCAGGAGCCTAAAGCCGAGTCGCCCTCCACTATAAACAGCTCCCGCCTTTCAATATCCTTTGAGCGGCAATCGACGAACTTATCAACCCTGTCGAGCATTGAATTTGCCGATTGCAGGGTCTTTTTAAGGTTGATTCGCTCCCTTTCGCTCCGCTCGCGGCTGCGCTTGTTTACAAGCACCTGATCGGCGATTTTGTCCGCCTCCGTCTTGTTCTCGATAAAATAAACCTCAAGCTGATGGCGCAGAAAATCGGTCATCGCCTCATATATAAACTTGTTGGTAATCGCTTTTTTGGTCTGGTTTTCGTAGGAGGTGACGGTCGAGAAGGAGGAAATCACCAGCACAAGACATTCCTCAACGTCCGAAAAGGTAATCTTACTCTCGTTCGACTTGTATTTTCCGCTTTGCTTAATATACGCGTCTATCTGCGCTACAAAGGCGCTCCTTGCCGCCTTTTCGGGTACGCCGCCGTATTCAAGCCAGCTTGAATTGTGGTAATATTCCTTTAAGATATGGCGGTTTGAAAAGGTGAGCGCCACATTGATTTTAACCTTGTATTCGGGCTTGTCCTCGCGGTCCCTGCCCTTTCGCTCGGTCTGCCAGAACTGCACGGAAGAAAGCCTTTCCTCGCCTACAGTCTCGTTTACATAGTCGCGGATACCGTTATTATATACAATTTCCTGCTGGACGAATTTTGCCCCCTGCTGTTCGCGGAAGACAAAGAGCAGTCCGTCGTTTACAATCGCCTGGCGCTTTATGGTATCCAAAAAATACTCGGTCGGAATATTAATATCGGTAAAGACCTCAATATCGGGCTTCCAACGGGTTTTTGTTCCCGTGTCCTTTCCCGAATACGGCTCTTTTTTAAGCCCGCCCACATTATAGCCCTTTTCAAAATGGAGGTTGTATTTAAAGCCGTCGCGTTTAATTTCAACGTCCATATATTCCGAGGAATACTGGGTCGAACATAATCCTAAGCCGTTAAGACCTACCGAATATTCATAGTTTGAGCCTTCGTTGGTGTTATATTTTCCGCCCGCGTACAGCTCGCAATAGAGAAGCTCCCAGTTAAAGCATTGCTCCTTGTTGTTAAAGTCAACAGGCGCTCCGCGCCCGAAGTCCTGCACCTCAACAGAGCCGTCGGCGTATTTAGTAATGATAATTTTCTGTCCGTAGCCCTCGCGCGCCTCGTCGATGGAGTTTGAAATTATTTCAAAAACCGAATGCTCGCAGCCGTCAAGCCCATCCGAGCCGAAAATAACGCCCGGGCGCTTGCGCACACGGTCGGGGCCCTCAAGCTTTTTTATACTGTCGTTGCCGTATTCAGCGGTGGTTTTCGCCATTTCTGATA
>CABVAD010000197.1 GCA_902496265.1 uncultured Oscillospiraceae bacterium | reverse complement strand
AATTTCAGCGTATAATTCTATGTTTTTTACAAAATTGCGTAATTTTTTCAGACTTAGGAAGAGAATAAAAATCGCTTTCCTCAAAGGTATTTGCCAAAATAAGGAAAATCAGATATACCGCGGCGGCGGCAAAAATTGCCAATATCGTTACCAAAAACGAAGCGCCGATATTAAAAACAAGCCGTGCGGCAGCTCCGCAAAACGCGGCGGAAATTAAAGGCTTTAAGAACACGCCTTTAATATTAACCGAAATTTCCTTGCCCTTAAGCAAAGCGGTCATATGCAAAACAAATATCACGGCATAGCAGGCAAGCGTCCCGAGAGCCGCACCCTTTACATTAATATGCGGAACAGAAACGGTAATAAGCCCTACGGTTAATTTTACCGCCGCACCGACCGCGATATTTATAAGCGCCCGCTTTTGCCTGCCTACCGCCTGCAAAATCCCGGTTAAGGGTATTGCAAAGCCCGCAAAAACCGCCGCGATACCGAAAGCTCTGAGCAAAGGCGCGCCTATTTCCACCGAGGCGGCGCTGTCGTACAAAAGCTCCATTATCCTGTCCGAGGCAGTAAAAAGCCCCACGCCCGCGGGAAAGGAAATAAGCGCGGTAAGCTTAAGCGCCGAATTTATATTTTGTCTTACGCCTTTAACGTCGCCAAGCGCCTTAAGCCCCGATATAACAGGCACGGCGCTTACGCCTATTACAGCGGTAAGGGTCGGCACTAAATTGAAAAGGGTATACGCCTTTCCCCTTATGCCGTAAAGTAAGGCGGCAAGCTCGCCGTTTGTTATAGGCGCCCACGCGGTTTTATTGTATTCCGCCACCGACTCAGCATAGATTTCCCGTATCACATTAAAGTCGTTGCCGTCAAGCAGACTCAACTGCCGTCTTACGGTAAGAGCGTCTATAATAAGCGCGATATTCCCCGCAAGCGAAGCCAGCGCCACGGGTACGGCTATTAAAATAAGTGCCTTTGCCGCTGTACTGCCCGAATCCTCTTTAGGACTGACCGAGAGCTGTCGGGAAGAAAGACCGTCCCCCTTAAACCTATAATAAAGCTTAAGATAAAGGGTTGATACCGCCGTGCCGACCGTAATTCCGAAAATCGCCGCCGCCGCCCCAAAAGCAACATTACCCGTGACTTTAACGGTTAAAAATCCGAAGCCGAAGCCCAAAACCAGCTTGCAAAGCGCCTCTGCAAGCTCGGAAACCGCCGTCGGGAGCATATTGTTAAGCCCCTGATAATACCCGCGGTAGGCGGACATAAGACAGCAAAAAACAACCGACGGAATCATCGCCGCAAGGGAATAAATCCCCGCCCCCGTAGAATCTGTAAGCCTTGAAAAGGGATAGATAAATACCGAAAGGCACAAAAAGCATATAAGCCCCGCCGCAAGATATACCCTTCGGCTGACCTTGAGGGTCTCTCTTACATCATTAAATCTGCCCTGTGCGCTGTACTCCGAGACAGTTTTTGAAACGGCGA
The DNA here is from genome assembly GCA_902496265.1 of uncultured Oscillospiraceae bacterium. Classification (GTDB taxonomy): domain Bacteria; phylum Bacillota; class Clostridia; order Oscillospirales; family Acutalibacteraceae; genus UBA737. Next base: position 939 of record CABVAD010000197.1, on the reverse strand, counting down.
CAGGAAGCCCTGCCATAGCGAGCGCGTAGAAGGGGGTGAACAAATCATAGGCGGAGGAAAAATAGCCGAAGCCCAAATCGCCCAAGCAATACCTGCTTGAAAGGGGGATTTTAAAAAGCGCGCCGATAAGCTTTACAATAACCGCTGAGCATAAAAGCAGAAACGCCCCGCGCTGAAATCCTTTTTCCCTGTTTTCCTTTTTCATATTACAGCTCTTTTGCGGCTTTTTCGGCGCACGCAAGAATAAAATCGGATAAAACCGTCTCGCCCGAGGTATTCATATCGCGGTAATTATCAACAGCTGATTCTCCCGCGTCATCGGATACCCTGCGAACCGCGGCAAAGGGCAGACCCGCATACTCGCAGACATAGGCGATAGCCGCCGTCTCCATATCACAGCACATAGCGCCGAACTCGTCCTTCAAAAAGCCGCGAAGCTTTTCGTCGCATACAAAACGGTCGCCCGTAACGGCAACGCCCTCTTTAATTTCGGGTAAAAGGGATTTTATTAAGCCGTTTAAGCGCTTGTCCGATTTATAAATATAAGTCCTCTGCCCAGGCTTTTCACAGGGCTTATAGCCTATAGAGGTAAGGTCAAAATCGTGCTCTAAAAACTCGGTACAAAGGCAAAGCTCGCCCCGCCTTATGCCGCTGATGCCCCCCGAAAGCCCGTAATTAAGTATAATATCACAGCCCGTATCGACCATATGCGCGGCGGCGGCCGCCGCGTTTACCTTGCCTATTCCGCAAAGTATGGCTGAAATTTGTGTACCGCACATATTAAATTCCAGTATTTTTCTTTTAAGAAAGGATTTTTCGGTATACCCGCCCTTTTTGATTCTTTCTTCAAGCGGGGCAAACTCGTCTGAATCGGCGACGATTATGCCGATTTTTTTTATTTTTTCCATATATTCTCTCCTTTAATCTCAGCAAAAATAA
>CABVAD010000196.1 GCA_902496265.1 uncultured Oscillospiraceae bacterium | reverse complement strand
AAAGCAATGCAAAAAATAGTTTGTGCCGCGGAATATGATTATTTCGGGCGAAAAAAGCTTATGGATAAGCTTTGCGATGAATATTATTTTTTAAAGCGCGGAGTAATAGGCAGAAGCTGTGCAGGACGCGATATAACCGCGTTTAAAATCGGCTCGGCAGAGGAATACAGCCTTATAGCCGCCGCGTTTCACGGGAGTGAAAGCATTACCGCCGCGGTACTCTTAATGTTTATAGAAAATCTTTGCGAAGCAATTAAAACCGACGGATACATAGGCAGTATTTCCGCACGGAGGTCTTTGAACGGCAGGGGCGTAATTTTCGTACCCTGCGTAAATCCCGACGGATGTGAAATATCTCTGCGAGGCGAAACGGGATGCGGCGAGCTTGCCGCAACAATAAAAAAGCTTTGCAAAGGTGATTTTAAGCATTGGAACGCAAATCTTCGCGGGGTTGATATTAACCATAATTTCAGCGCTGGCTGGAATGAGCTTCACGAAAAGGAAATTAAGGCGGGAATATACTGCCCGAGTCCTACACGCTTTGGCGGCTACCGACCTGAAAGCGAGCCTGAAACCTTGGCTTTAACCGAGCTTTGCAGAAAAACTAAAATCCGTCACGCCGTTGCACTGCACTCGCAGGGCGAGGTGATTTACTGGTGCTACGGGGACAGCACTCCCCCGCGCGCAAAAAAAATGGCGGAAATAATGGCGACCGCGTCGGGTTATGCCCTTGATACGCCCGTTGGCATAGCTGTGGGCGGTGGCTTTAAGGATTGGTTCATAACCGAATTTAACCGTCCCGGATTTACGGTCGAGTTAGGACTGGGCGAGAACCCTCTTGAGCCCTCTTTAGCAGACGATATATATAAGAAAGTAGAAAAAATGCTGATGTTAAGTACAATTATGTGAGAAATGATATTTTTAGGGCAGACGCCGATTAGCGTCTGCCCATATGTGTTAAATTTATTCCGAAAGATCCTCAACTATAAGTGTGCGGACGCCGTTTTCATCTGTAACGGCTTTTTTCTCCTCAGGAGCTTTGTCGCGCACGGCAAAGAACTTTTCAGCAACCTGCGGGAAGAGAGCGTAGCTTAATACGTCCTCCTCGGACTTGCCTATTCCCTTGTCTCTCATTTCCTTAGCGTAGTTAGCAAGCTCAGGTTCAAGCTGGTCGGCGGGACGGCAGGTTATAACCTTATCGTCACCGATAGCCTTTTTGCGAACCTCCTCGTTTACGGGTGCGGGAAGTCTTCCGTATTCGCCGCGCAGAAGCGCCTTTGATTCCTTTGTAACCATCTTGTAGCGCTCGCCCGAAAGGACATTAAGCACCGCCTGAGTACCTACAATCTGCGAGGTCGGGGTAACCAGCGGAGGATAACCGAAATCCTTTCTTACCTTCGGTACTTCTGCAAGAACCTCGTAGTACTTGTCCTCAGCGTTAGCCTGCTTAAGCTGTGAAAGCAGATTTGAAAGCATACCGCCCGGAACCTGATAAATAAGGGTCTTGGTGTCAACATTAAGCACCTTGGGGTCGAGTATTCCCTCTGCCTTCATCTTATCGGCAACCTTGCGGAAATGGGCAGCAACCTCGCTTAACGCGGTAAGGTCAAGCCCTGTATCGCGCGGAGTATCCTGAAGCGTAGCAACAAGCGCCTCTGTCGAGGGGTTTGCAGTGCCGTTTGCAAAGGGCGAGAGCGCGCAGTCGACAATATCAACGCCCGCCTCTGCCGCCATAAGATAGGTCATATCGCCTGTACCCGTGGTGTTGTGGGTGTGCAGGTGAATCGGAACGGAAACGTTCTCCTTAAGCTTTTTAATAAGCGAATAAGCATTATACGGAAGAAGCAGATTAGCCATATCCTTAATGCAGATAACGTCCGCCCCCATCTTTTCGAGGGTCTTCGCCATATCCACAAAGTAATCCTCGTTATGAACGGGGCTAACGGTATAGCTCATTGCCGCCTCGCAGATGCCGCCGTACTTTTTACAGCTCTTCATCGCCTGCTCCATATTGCGGGTATCGTTGAGCGCGTCAAAAATACGGATTACGTCAATGCCGTTTTCAATCGACTTTTTGACGAACATATCGACAACATCATCAGCGTAATGCTTGTAGCCTAAAATGTTCTGACCGCGCAGAAGCATCTGAAGCTTGGTATTGGGCATATGCTTTTTGAGGGTGCGAAGCCTCTCCCACGGGTCTTCATTAAGAAAACGCATACAGGCATCAAAGGTCGCGCCGCCCCAGCACTCAAGGCTCCAGTAGCCTATCTTGTCAAGCTTTTCAAGCGCGGGAAGCATATCCTCAAGCCTCATTCTGGTCGCCGCCTGTGACTGGTGAGCGTCGCGCAGAATGGTATCGGTAATATATAATTTTTTGTTTTCCATTTAAGTCACACTCCTTAGGCTGACGAGAGTCGAACCCGTCACGCCTGACATTTGAATAATTTTGTTC
>CABVAD010000195.1 GCA_902496265.1 uncultured Oscillospiraceae bacterium | reverse complement strand
AATTAAAGGAAAAAATTACGGTAGGTGCGGATATGAATTCACCCTTGGCGGACAGAATGAGGCCTAATAAAATAGAGGACGTGGCGGGACAGCGGCATTTGCTCGAAAAGGGCAGAGTGCTTAGAAAAATTATAGATTCGGGTAATGTGCCGAATCTAATTTTCTACGGACCGTCGGGAGTGGGTAAAACCACGGTTGCGAAGCTAATCGCCGCCAACTGCGGCAAAAAGCTTTGTTATCTTAACGCCACCACCGCAGGGACGGCGGATATTAAGGAAATTATCAGCTCAATAGGCGGCTTTGATTCCGCGGGCGGGATTCTTCTCTACCTTGACGAAATTCAGTATTTTAATAAAAAGCAGCAGCAGATTTTGCTGTCTTATATCGAAACGGGGGATATTACCCTTATCGCCGCAACCACCGAAAACCCGTATTTTTATGTATACAACGCGATTTTAAGCCGCTCGACGGTTTTTGAGTTTAAAGCGCTGTCGGCGGAGGATATTAAAATCGCTGTCGACCGTGCAATCGCGGTTTTAAGCGGGGAAAAGGGAAAGGAAATACAAATTTCGGACGAAAGCCGACTAAAGCTCTGCCGCGCCGCCGCGGGAGACGTACGCAGGGCGCTTAATATGCTCGAGCTGTGCGTGCTGACAAGCGAAACCGACAGAGATATAATAATAAAGGACGAAACCGCCGAGGAAATTCTGGCGGCGAACGCCGTCCGTTACGACCGAGAGGGCGATGAGCATTACGACATTATCTCGGCTTATCAGAAGTCTATGCGCGGCTCAGACCCCGACGCGGCGGTTTACTATTTAGGGCGGCTTTTAGCGGCGGGCGACCTGCCGAGCGCCTGCAGGCGGCTATTGGTCTGTGCCTGCGAGGACGTGGGGCTTGCCTATCCCCAGATAATACCTATAGTAAAGGCGGCGGTTGATACCGCCCGCGAGGTGGGTCTGCCCGAGGCGAGAATCCCGCTTGCAGACGCGGTTATTCTGGTCGCGACCGCACCGAAATCCAACTCCGCGCATGACGCGATAAACGAGGCGATGGCGGATATTGAAAGGGGAATCGGCGGGGATATTCCGAGACAGCTTCAGAATAAGCATTTTGACGGAGAGGACGCCGAAATAAAGGGTCAGAATTATAAATATCCTCACGATTATCCAAATCATTATGTAAACCAACAGTATTTGCCTGACGAAATTAAGAATAAGCAATATTACCGCTTTGGAGCTAATAAAACCGAGCAAAAATACAAGGAATACTGGTCGGCGGTAAAAGGCAACAAATAGTGTTATGTAAACCAAAGGAGGGGGAGTCAATGAAAGAAAATCTGTTGCCGAAGAGAACGGCGTTTTTGTGGCAGATAAGAATCGGCGGCGCGGGGCTTGTTCTCGTTATCGCGCTTTGCACCTTTTCCTTTCTTACCCGCTGGCTCTTTTTTGCCGCGGCGGTTTTGACCGCCCTGCTTGCGGTTTTACTGTTTTGGTATCTCCCCCGTTATTTTAAAAGCTATGAGATTCTTTTTCCGAAGGGCGCGGTGGTAATAAACCGCGGGGTTTTCATAAAAACCACCCACATTATGCCCTTTTCCCGCCTTGTCTACGCGCAAAGCTTTGCAACCCCCCTCGCAAAAAAAATGGGGCTCGCTGCGCTCACCCTTAAGGCGGCGCGAAGCAGAATTATAGTTCCCGAGCTTAACGCCGCAGATGTTAATTATTTCATCGACTTTCTCACAAAGGAGGGCGAAGCGTGAAAAAGGAATTCCGCGCACACCCGCTGATGATTATAGGGCTTATAAAGCCGTTTCTGTTTGTCCTGATTTTTCCCGTAATCAAGGGCGTACTTCAGTATTTTATCAAAGGCGAGGTGACGGGCGTTTTAACCCTTGAGCTTATCGCCTTTGCGGCTATAACCCTCCTTGCCGCGCTCCGTTGTGCGTCGTTCAGGCTTATTTGCGGAAAAAATACCGTTACAATTAAAATGGGCATTATTTTAAGGTCAAAATCGGTGATAAGTATTTCCAAGCTTTCCTCGGTACAGACCGAGCAAAACCCGCTTGACGCGGTTTTAAAGTCGGTGACCTACCGCATTAACACCGAAGCAGGTCCCAAGGGCTCGGCTGACTTTGAATTTAAGCTAAGCCTTAAGGACAGCAAGGAGGTTTCCCGCTGTCTTTTTGGCGAAAAGAATCCCACGGCGGTGAAATTTTCCGTCTTTAAGGTCGCGGTTATGGCGGCGACCACCTCCTCCGCAGTGACGGGAATGATTATCGGAGTTCCTATAATAAACAAGACGGGAAAGCTTTTGGGTTTGGCTCTCGATAAGATGCTGTTTGACGAGATTAATAATGTTTCGGGACAGGTCAATTCCTACTTTCCGCCGATTGTCAATACGATTACCTTAATCTTTTTGCTGGCTTACGCGGTCTCCTTTTTTTATTCGCTTTTTAAATATAGA
>CABVAD010000194.1 GCA_902496265.1 uncultured Oscillospiraceae bacterium | reverse complement strand
CATATTCGTCAAAGCTTTTTCGCGGCTGGTCGGGCGACGTTTTTATTTCGGAGGGCTTTAACATAACAAGCTTTTTATCTGAAAAATTATACATCGTATTCCTCCCTGCGTTTTCCTTACATTTATAATTTTACATAATTTTATGGCTTTGTAAAGAAAAACCCATCGGGCAAAATCGCCCTGTTACAACAAAAACAGCCGCGTTAAAGCGGCTGTTTTGATATATCCGAGGGCTTTCTCGGGTATTTTGTCGGCGTTTGCGATATTTTTTTTGTAATTACAAAGGCTCGCTGCTCATTTCCCGTAAGGGTTTCGCATATAATAATAGGTTTTTCGCCGCCCAACAGCCTTACGGCATCAGACGCGGCGGCAGCCTCCTCGGCGGCGGACGCGCCCTTCATTGCGACAAAGCTTCCCCCTTTTTTGACAAGCGGCAGGCAGTATTCGGTTAAGGCGGGCAGGGACGCCACCGCCCTTGCACAGGCGATATCGTATTTTTCACGGTGCAGTGGGCTTTTGCCCGCGTCCTCCGCGCGCATATGAAGGGTGCGAACGCCTTGAAGCCCTGTTTTTTCTATCACATCGTTTAAAAAAACAAGTCTTTTGTTAAGGCTGTCAAGCAGGGTTACCTGTAAATCGGGGCGCATAATCTTAAGCACTAACCCCGGAAAGCCCGCGCCCGTGCCGACGTCGATAAGACTGCCGCCCTTTTGGGGCTTTATATGCTTTAAAAAGAGGATACAGTCGTAAAAATGCTTGTAAAGCACCTCTTCGGGGTCGGTTATGGCGGTAAGATTGATTTTTTCATTCCATGAAAGCAGTAAATTGCCGTATAAATTAAGCTTTTCAACCTTATCTCCGTCAAGCTCCGCACCAAATGCGGCACACTTTTCAGCAATTTTTTCAAGATGAAAGTCGGTCATTCTTTATTCCCTCCCGCTGTGTACGCTTCAAGACGGTATATCGGAAGCCCCTGCGAGACAAATTTACGCTCATACTCGGTCTCGATATTGTCGGGGAAGCCGCTGTTATGCAGGTCGAGCGATACATTTTTAAGCGCAAAGCCGTTACCGGTCAGCGATTCTATTGAAAACTCAAAAAAGCGCGGGTTATCTGTTTTTTGGTGAATTTCCGCCCCGTCCGACATCAGCTCCTTATATATTCGGAGAAAACGCGGGTGGGTAAGTCGGTGGGTTGCGTACTTATTTTTCGGAAAGGGACAGCTGAAATTAAGAAAAATGCGCTCGATACCGCGGGGTTTAATGTATTTAGGCAGGTATTCCGCACTGCATTTCATAAACCGAACGTTGGTAATGCCCTCCGACTTGATTTTTTCGCAAGCGGAAACAATCACGTTTGCGTCCTTTTCAACGGCGATAAGGTTAATATTGGGATTACGGCGCGCAAACTCGGCGGCGAAGCCTCCCTTGCCGCAACCGATTTCCAGCATATAGGGAGCAGTGCGTTTAAACCATTGGTCAAAATCAATATACTCCTTTTTTTGTGCGGCGGTAGTAAAGTTCCTGTCCTCAATATCGCTGATAAACAGTATATCCGAAACCGCCGAAAGTCTTTCGTCAAGGTATTTCTTTTTTCTCATTCTCATTTTAATCACCGAATACAAAATCAGCGGCTTGTCGGTCGCTGATTTGAAGTAAATTATTAAAATATCAGACTCAATTGAAATAGTATTCTTCGTATGCCGCGGGCGGCGTTTTGTGATTTTGAGCGGTTACGACGTTTTTAAGAGAAAAATGCGAAAAGGTAAAGGCGGCTATGAATAATCCGAAGCCGAGAAGCGAAAGATTTGCCGCGTTTGAGGTATGGAGATAACCGTTATCGGTCACAAGATTTATAATAATATGAGGAACAGCCTGCGTAAAGCAGAGAACGACCGACACAAGCCCCGAAGCCATAAGCTTACGGAAATTGTTTTCCGAATCAATGCCGTTGTAAAGCTTTCCGAAGCTTAAAAAGAAAATCAGAATAACGCAGTATGCCGCTAAAACCAGCAAATTGTCGGTTATAAGCGCAAGCGAGGAAACCGCGGTGAAGGAGCAGATGATTTTCATAATGAAGTAAATTGACGGAATAACAGAGAGGATAGGCGAAAGCTTAAACCTTATAAAGCCTGACAGTCCGTACAAAAGAAAATAAACCGCCGACAATACTCCGAAAAGGGTTAACAGGGTCGTCTGCCAACGCATTACAACCCCTGTAAAGCTTCGGTCGAAAATTCCGCCAACTATACAAATACCCGCAAGAAAGGAGCTTAAAGCCATAATCGGATTGATTTTAGGCGGATGTTCGGGATTCCTATGTCCCGTAAAACATATAATCGCCAGTGAGGCGCAAACCGCGACAATAAGCACCAGCAAATATAATCCGACGGTTTTGTATTCGGCTTTGAAAAATCCCGTATCGGTTTCCACAGTGAAAAACAGCTGCAGTGTGCGCAGTAATATGCTTAAAGGCAGAGTAATACAAAAAAA
>CABVAD010000193.1 GCA_902496265.1 uncultured Oscillospiraceae bacterium | reverse complement strand
TTTTTGTCAATTTTATTTATTAGAAAAATACGGTAAAAAAACCGCCTTTTCGTGAAATATACGAAAAAGCGGAGTTATTTTTGTCCTTTTATTCAAGAACGGTAAAGGGAACGGTATCGGTTTTATCGTTATAGTCCGAGAAAAAGTAGGCGTCAAGAATATCACGGACGATAGAACCTGCGGAATAGCCCGAGCTTCCGTGCTCTAATACCACCGAAATCGCAATTTCGGGATTATCAAAGGGCGCGAAGGCGATAAAGACGCTGTGATCCGCCTTGCCCTCAACCTGCGCTGTACCTGTTTTACCGCCGACCTTTATCGGGTAATTGCCGAGCGCGGCGCGTCCCGTACCGTCCTCGGTAACCGAAAGCATACCCTCCTTGACGGCGGCGAGGGTCGAATTTGAAATTGAAATCTTGTTTTTAACCTCAGGCTCGCTCTCGTCGTAGACGGTCGAAATATCGTAGGATACAATCTTATCTATAAGGCTTGCTCTGTAATGCGTGCCGCCGTTTGCAAGTGTGGCGGTATAGTTTGCAAGCTGAAGCGGGGTAAAGGCGTTCAGCTGACCTATCGCTATTTGCAGTGTGTCCCCGCCGCCGTCGCTTTTAGGCTCTAAGAGTATGCCCTTAGCGTCGTTAACCTCAACACCCGTAACCACGCCTAAGCCGAATTGCTTGTAGTAATCGGTTAACTTTGTTGCTCCGAGCCGTCTTCCGAGCTCAAAGAAGAAGTAGTTACAGCTCTTAGCCAGCGCGTTTTTAAGAGTAATACTGCCGTGCCAGCCCATACAGCTCGGCTGATAATCGCTGAACAGCTTATAATTGTGAACGCATTTAATCGTCTCGCCCTGATGATAAAGCCCGTTTTCAAGGGCGGCTGTCGCAACTATGGGCTTTATTGTAGAGCCTATAGGATAAACACCCTGAAAGGCGCGGTCGGTAAGCGGCTTTGACGGGTCTTTTACAAGTTTATCGTAATTTTTCCCTATCGTGGCGGAATCATAGGTCGGATAATTCGCGGCGCATATCACCTTGCCCGAATTTATATGAACAGCGACCGCGGCGCCCGCAGTGGCAGTTCCGCCCTTTTCCTTAAGCTCTCTGACCGTTCTCGCAATTGAGTCCTGTGCACTGCGCTGAATTTTTTTATCTAAGGTGAGCATTATCGTCTTTCCCGCGACAGGCTCTTTTGTAATCTCGCTCGAAATAATATTGCCCTCGGTATCTATACGGTAGGTAATCTCGCCGTCCGTACCGCGCAGATACTCCTCGCCCCACCTTTCAATCCCGCTTTTTCCGACCTTGTCGTTATAGGAATATCCCTTTGCCTTGTACTCTTCCCAGTCCTCGGCAAAAATCGGGCCGACAGAGCCGATAAGATTTACGGCAAGCGAGGTATCGGTATATTCTCTGAAAGGTACAACCTCAACCGAAACGCCCGAAAGCAGAAAGCCCGATTCCGAAATTTTACGCATAAGCTCGGTCGTGATATCCTCCGCAAAGGTGTATGGGTAGGAAATCGAAAAATCGGCTATATCCATACTGTAACGGACGCCCATTATTTTGCGTTGCTCGTCCTTTGTATAGCTTTTGAGCTTGTATTTTTCTGCCATTGCGTCAAAGCAGTTACCCGCAGTGGCGTAGTGCGCCAGCTCGAATTTGCTTATCAGCTTGTCGGTAGACTCCCCCTCCTTAAAGCCGTAGGGCGCGGCACTTTCCAGGGGAAGCTCGTCCTTCCACTCGGCATCCGCGCTTTCAAAAAGCTTTACAAGGGTTAATATCACGTCGTTAAGGTTGTCCTTAACGTAAGCCTTGTTAAAAACTACGTTATATCCGTCGCGGTTTATCGCAATCTGACGTCCGTAGCAGTCGAGAATCTCCCCGCGGGGGGCTTTGAGCACCGCCGTGCGGACAGACGCCGCCCCGTCGTTTTTATCAGTGTATTCCTCCGCGTGGATTATTTGAAGCGAATATATGCGCGCGGCGTAAAACAAAATTGCAACAATAAGCAATACGGCAAGCAACGTAAGCTGATACTGATTTTTTTTCTTAAACGGCAATCCGATTACTCCTTATCTGAAAAAATCAGGCGTTTGTAAGTCTGTAAAAATATCTGTAAAGAAAATAAAAAGGGAAAATGAATATGTCGGTGTATAATACGCTCGGGAAAGCGTAGCTTAAAAGATAGGTAAGATTATCCTGCGCTCCCGACCTGAAAGCGTAAAAAATCGCCCAGCGAAGCAGAAAATAAAAAAGACTTGTAAGCACGCAAAGAAGTACCGCGGAGCGTATATTGCGGTTAAAAAGTCTTTCCGCCGATACAGATACCATCGCCGCCGAAAGCATAAGCACCGCGGCGTTAAAGCAAACCGCGCCCGACGCGCTCGAATCCATAAAAATTCCTATTAATAATCCTACCGCCGCCGATACGCCCGTACCGCTGAACATTGAAAAAGCGGTTAAAAGCGGGATAATAATAAGCGGCTCGGCGTTTTTTATGCTTATA
>CABVAD010000192.1 GCA_902496265.1 uncultured Oscillospiraceae bacterium | reverse complement strand
CCCGCCGCACCGCCGCCTATTATTACAATTTTTTTTCATTACTTCACCGCATAAATTATTTTACAATATTATTTTACACCAAAACCCGCAAAAAGTAAACCCGATAATATCAAAAGGACACTGCCGAGAAAGGCAATGTCCCAAAATTTTACTGTTATTTTAAATTACGCGGACGCGGATAACGCCGTCTATCGCGCCGATTTTTTCCGCAACCGCCGAAACGTCCGCCGCGTCTATGTCAAGCATAGTGTAGGCGTAATCGCCGCGGGATTTGTTTAAGAGGTTTTCAATGTTAACATTGTCACCCGCGAAAATTCCCGTAATAGCGGTGAGCATATTCGGAATATTTTTATGAATAACACAGACTCGGTTTTCGCCGCTTCTGGGCATTGTGATTTCCGGGAGATTAACCGAGTTTACGATATTTCCGTTCTCGATATAATCGATAAGCTCTCTGGCCGCCATTCCCGCACAGTTGTCCTCTGATTCGGGGGTAGAAGCTCCCAAGTGCGGAATGGCGATAACGCCGTCAACGCCCAAAATATCGTCGGACGGGAAGTCGGTAACATAAGCCGCAACCTTGCCCGATTCAAGCGCCGCCTTAATATCGCCGTTGTTTACAAGACCTCCGCGCGCGAAGTTGAGTATGCGCACCCCGTCCTTCATTTTGGCGATAGACTGACCGTTTATAAGGTTCTTTGTGCCGTCTGTAAGGGGAACGTGAATTGTGATATAATCGCATTTTTCAAAGATTTCGTTAATATCGAAAATATGCACGGCGTTGTGGGTAAGATTCCACGCAGATTTAACCGAGAGATACGGGTCGTAGCCGTAAACCTTCATACCGAGTGAATTAGCCGCGTTGGCAACCATAACGCCGATTGCGCCCAGTCCTATAACACCGACCGATTTGCCCTTGATTTCAGGACCTGCGAAAGCGCTTTTGCCCTTTTCGACCATTTTGCCGACCTCTGCGCCGTTGCCCTTTAAGGTTTTCGCCCACTCAATACCCGAAATCACGCGGCGCGAACTTATAAGCATACCCGCGATAACAAGCTCCTTAACGGCATTTGCGTTAGCGCCCGGGGTGTTGAAGACAACGATTCCCTGCTCGGAACAGCGGTCAATCGGGATATTGTTTGTTCCCGCGCCGGCTCTGGCAATCGCCTTTAAGCTTTCGGGAAACTCGGTCTCGTGAAGTGAAGCCGAACGGACAATAGCGCCGTCCGCGTTTTCAACCTCATCGCCCACGGTGTACTTATCGTCAAAAACCTCTAAGCCCGTTTTGGAGATTTTATTGTAGGTTTTAATCTTATACATTACGCGTTTTCCTCCTCAAACTTCTTCATAAACTCAACTAACTTTTCCACACCCTCGACAGGCATAGCGTTGTAGATAGAGGCTCTCATTCCGCCTACCGAGCGGTGACCCTTGATGTTTACAAAGCCCGCCGACTTCGCCTCGGCGACAAACTTAGCGTCAAGCTCTTCGCTTCCCGTAACGAACGGAACATTCATTATAGAACGGTCCTCGGGGACAACAGTGCCCTTAAAGAGCTTGCTTGAATCGAGGAAATCGTAAAGGATTTTTGCCTTTTTATCGTTAATCTTCTTCATTTCGGCAAGTCCGCCCATCTTCTTTATCCACTTAAAGGTAAGACCCGCGATATAGATTGCATAGCAGGGCGGGGTGTTGAACATAGAGCAGTTGTCTGCGTGGGTCGCGTAATTAAGCATTGTAGGAGTAATATCCATAGCCTTGCCGATTAAATCCTTGCGGATAATTACGATTGTAACGCCTGCGGGAGCTACGTTCTTCTGAGCGCCCGCATAGAGCACTCCGAACTTAGTAACGTCGATAGGCTCGGACAGTATACAGCTCGAAATATCCGCCACCAGCGGAACATCGCCCGTGTCGGGCAGCTCGTGATACTTTGTGCCGTAAATTGTGTTGTTCATACAGATATGAACATAATCCGCCTCGGGGTCAAAGTCCTCCCTCTTTGTCTTCGGGATATAGGAATAGGTCTTGTCGGCAGAGGAAGCAACCGCTCTTGCCTTGCCGTAACGCGCGGCTTCCTTATAAGCCTTGTTAGCCCACTGACCCGTGATGATATAATCCGCCTTGCCGTTTTTGGTCATAAGGTTAAGCGGTACCATTGCAAACTGTGTGGACGCGCCGCCCTGTAAGAAAAGCACCTCGTAATCGTCGGGGATATTCATTATTTCTCTAAGGTCTGCTACTGCTCTGTCAAAAATCGCCTGATATTCCTTTGAACGGTGGGACATCTCCATTACCGACTGTCCCGTTTCGCCGTATTCAAGCATTTCGGCGGCGGCGGTCTTTAAAACCTCCTCGGGAAGCATTGACGGTCCCGCGCTGAAATTATAAACTCTTGCCATTGTTAAACCCTCCATATTATAATCAGGAATAATCCGCTCCTGACAGCGTGATGTATAACATTATATTCCTTTATAAGCATTTTGTCAATAGGATTGTTAAACATTTATCAATAATTTTTCTGATTTTTATAATT
>CABVAD010000191.1 GCA_902496265.1 uncultured Oscillospiraceae bacterium | reverse complement strand
AAAAATATGAAAAAAAGCTTGATTTTTTTGTTTTGGTATGTTATTATACTACGGTACGCTGCCTAAGTGCGGCGTGATACATGCGTTGATGCGGGAGGTGGCCGACCCCGAGTCGGGAAATTTCCGCGGAGTATGTCCGATTTTAAACCGGGCGAAAAAGATGGAGTACATAAAAGATCTTGCGGCTTTTGTGTACAGCGGCGGAGCGATCCGCTGTCCGGAATTGTCTGTAACCCCAGCAATGCCGGTTTTATAATGTGCCGTGAAGAAAAACACGGCAGGTTGTAAGTTTTGCCCGCCAACTATTTAAGGAGGCGAATTTCACAATGGCAGTGAAAGAAAAAATCCGTATTCGTATCAAAGGTTACGACCACGCGCTTGTAGACCAGTCCGCTGAGAAAATAGTGGAAACCGCTAAACGTACAGGTGCAAGGGTTTCGGGACCCGTACCGCTCCCGACCGAAAAGGAAGTCGTTACCATTCTCCGCGCTGTTCATAAGTATAAGGACAGCCGTGAGCAGTTTGAGACGAGAACGCACAAAAGGCTCATTGACATTATCAGACCTTCCAACAAGACTGTTGAGGCTCTGACAAATCTTGAGCTCCCCGCCGGAGTAGAGATTGAAATTAAGCTTTAATTTCTTGCACGGTGTGGTCAAGTTGGTGAAAACCAACCAATAACCAAAGGAGGAAAAAACAATGAAAAAGGGTATCATCGGTAAAAAGCTCGGTATGACCCAGCTTTTCGATGCAAACGGAAACGTTGTTCCGGTAACCGTTATTGAAGCGGGTCCCTGCGTTATTTCGCAGAAGAAGACAGCCGAGAACGACGGATACGAGGCTGTTCAGGTAGGCTACGGCGACCTCAAGGCCTCTAAGGTAACCAAGCCGCAGAAGGGTCACTTCCAGAAAGGCGACGTTGCTCCGAAGAAGGTTCTTCGCGAGTTCCGCTTTGAGGACACTTCCGCTATGAATGTGGGCGATATTATCAAGGCTGATGTCTTCGCTGAGGGCGACGCTGTTGATGTTCGCGGCACTTCTAAAGGTAAGGGTTACGCCGGCACTATCAAGCGCTGGAATTTCGGAAGACTTAAAGAGACACACGGTACAGGTCCTGTTCACCGTCACGGCGGTTCACTCGGTGCCTGCTCCAGCCCCTCAAGAGTCTTCAAGGGCAAGAAAATGGCCGGACACCTCGGTAATGAGCGCGTAACCGTTCAGAACCTGAGTGTCGTTAAGGTAGACGCAGAGAAGAACATCATCGCCGTTAAGGGCGCCGTTCCCGGACCCAAGGGCGGAATCGTGGTTCTTTTCGACAGCGTTAAAGCCTAAGGGAAGGAGTGTTTTAAATTATGCCTAATATAGCAGTAGTCGATATGGCGGGTAAAAGCGTCGGTGAAATCGCGCTTAGCGACGCCGTTTTCGGAATCGTCCCCAACGCGGTTGTAATGCATATGGCGGTTGTAAACTACCTTGCAAACCAGCGTCAGGGCACACAATCCACTCTCACCCGCACAGAGGTTTCAGGCGGCGGCAAAAAGCCGTGGAGACAGAAGGGAACAGGTCACGCAAGACAGGGTTCCACAAGAGCTCCCCAGTGGAGACACGGCGGTATCGTTCACGCCCCGAAGCCGAGAGATTATTCCTACTCTCTTAACAAAAAGGTAAGAAGACTTGCTCTTAAGTCCGCTCTGTCGGATAAGGTAGCTACAGGCGATATGATAGTTCTCGACGAGCTGAAGCTCGACACCTACAAGACCAAGACCGTTGCGGATTGCTTAAAGGCTATCGGCGCGGGCAAAAAGACCCTTGTGGTGCTTGAGGACAACAACGCTTACGCTGTTAAGAGCATTGCCAACATCGCGGGCGCTAAATCCGCACAGGTTAACACAATCAACACCTACGACGTAATTAACGCCGACACACTCGTTGTCGTAAAGAACGCCGTAGCAAAGCTTGAGGAGGTGTATGCATAATGAAAGCCGCACAGGATATCATTATAGCTCCGGTAATAACCGAAAAAAGTATGTCGGGAATCGCCGATAAGAAGTACACCTTTAAGGTGGCAAAGGACGCTAACAAGATTGAAATTGCCGACGCCGTCCAGCAGCTTTTCAAGGTTGACGTTGCCAAGGTAAACACCGTCAACGTCCGCGGCAAGCAGAGGCGTATGGGCCGTTACAGCGGCTACACCGCCGCCTGGAAAAAGGCTATCGTTACCTTAAAGCCCGATTCAAAGCCGATTGAGTTCTTTGACGGTCTTATCTGATAAGCGTCTTTTTAAGGAAATCAAGGATTTCCGGTGATGTATGAAGTTTTAAATTTAAAAACTTCGCTAAGCCAAAATAGGAGAGTGAAACAAATGGCAATCAAACATTACAAGCCTACTACTCCGGGCCGCCGCAATATGACCACAATGGATTATTCGGGTCTTTCAAAGGTAGCTCCGGAAAGAAGCTTGCTTGAGCCTATCAAGAAAAATGCCGGACGCAACAGCTACGGCAGAATCACCGTTCGCCACAGAGGCGGCGGAAACCGCAGAAAATA
>CABVAD010000190.1 GCA_902496265.1 uncultured Oscillospiraceae bacterium | reverse complement strand
TGCCGCCCCCCGCGGGAATCAGAGGTCCGAATCGTATCGGAGGAGGACCCCGCGGTTATTTAACCGAAGAGGAAAAGGAAAGCCGACCCAAGGTTACAAAAAAACTGTTAATGCGGATATTAAGCTATCTTATGCCCTACAAATGGCAGTTTATTGCGGTGTTCGCCGCGATATTCGTTTCCGCCGTGCTCGGACTCTTCCCCTCTATTATAACGGGAAAGATTGTTGACGCGATAATAAGCGACAGCCGCGAGCTTAAGGTTTTGGCACAGCTTGTGGTACTCGCCTTTGTCGTGCTTGCGGCGGCACAGATAATAAGCGTGCTCGAGCAGTACATAAATTCCTGGATTTCGCAAAAAATAATCTACGATATGCGCAATCAGATGTACGACCATTTACAGCATATGCCCCACTCCTTTTTCACAAACGAAAAGCAGGGCGATATAATCACCCGAATGAACAGCGATATTAACGGAGTAAGCTCGGTAATATCGGTAATGCTGACCTCACTTGTAAGCAATGTTTTAACCGTTGCCACCTGTGTGTTTTACCTTTTCTACACCGACTGGCGGTTGGCTGTTGTAGGGCTTATTGTTCTGCCGCTCCTTATTCTTCCCACAAAGGCGGTCGGCAAAAGGCGCTGGGAGCTTGTAAGTAAGGCTCAGGAAAAGCAGGACGAGTTAAATCAACAGGTTGACGAAACCCTTTCGGTCAGCGGCTCAATGCTTGTAAAGCTGTTCACCAAGGAAAAGACCGAATACGAAAAATTCCGCAAAATTAACAGCGAGGCGACCGACATCACAATTAAGGAACATCGGGCGGGCAGTTGGTTCCACGTTTTTCTCGGTATGTTTATTCAGATAGCTCCCCTGATGATTTATTTTGTGGGCGGTTTTCTAATTATAGGCGGTCTTGATTCGGGGCTTACCGTAGGCGATATTTCGGTCGTGGTAGCCCTTGTAAACCGCCTGTACCAGCCCGTAAGACAGCTGCTTGATTTGCAGGTTGACTTTGTGCGCTCCCTTGCCCTGTTCACCCGAATATTTGAATATTTTGACCGCAAGTGCGATATTGAAAACCCTGAAAATCCCGTAAAGCCGCCGCTTAAGGACAGCACCGTTGAGTTTTGCAACGTTCATTTTTCCTACGAAACGGGTCACGAAATTTTAAAGGGAATAAGCTTTTTTGTCCCGAGCGGCAAAATGTACGCCATTGTCGGCACGTCGGGCGCGGGCAAATCCACGATTATCGGTATGATACCGCGGCTTTACGACGTAAGTAAAGGCTGTGTAAAGGTGGCGGGTACGGACGTGCGGGATTTCGACCTTGCCTATCTCCGCACAAATATAGGAATCGTAACGCAGGACACCTATCTATTTAACGGCACAATTCTCGACAACCTGCTTTACGCAAAGCCGAGCGCGTCAATAGAGGAAATAGAAAACGCCTGCAGGATTGCAAATATTTATGATTTTATTATGGGTCTTCCGGAAAGGTTTAACACGGTGGTCGGAAACCGCGGGCTTAAGCTTTCGGGCGGTGAAAAACAGCGGGTATCAATCGCGAGGGTCGTGCTTAAAAACCCGAAAATACTTATACTTGACGAGGCAACCTCCTCGCTCGATTCGATTTCGGAAAGTCTTATACAGTCGGCGCTTAACGCGGTTATGCAAAACCGCACAAGCATTGTTATCGCCCACCGTCTTTCGACCGTCATAGCCGCCGATAAAATTATGGTGATAGAAAACGGCGAAATCACCGAGACGGGAACACATTCAGAGCTTATTAACACAAGCGTTAAATACCGTCAGCTTTACGAAACCCAGTTTAAAAAGGTAATAGATTACGAAATTCACCGCGGAGAGGCGTAAAAAATATAAATTTACACCTTTTACCCATTGACTTAAAGCAAGTTTGAGGGTACAATATAGTAAAGACTTATTTTCGGAGGACGGTTATGGACGAAATTAAGAATAAAGACGATTACAATCCCGATATAGTCACCCTTTCGGACGATGACGGCAAGGAATACACCTTTGAGGTTCTCGACGCTATCGAGACCGATACGGGGCGTTATCTCGCAATGCTTCCGATATATGACGACCCAAAGGATCAGCTTAATGACAGCGGCGAGCTGGTTATAGTAAAGGTCGGCGAGGAAGAGGACGGCGACGAGTATTATTACGAAATCGAGGACGATGACGAATACGAGACGGTGGCAGACGCCTTCGTTGAAAGACTTGAGGATTTTTTTGAAATTGACAATCAGTAAATAGGTAGGCGAAAATCAGCCTAACAATATGTCCTGCGCTGTTCGCGGACCGCGTCTTATATAACCCTACAACCTTTTAATCAGGGGCCAAAGCTTGTACGGCGGGCTTGCAGACCTCCCGCGGCTGTGCCGAGTTCGGAAGAAGGGAGCGCGAAACCGTACAGCCGGCACCCACCTGCTTTACGCAGGTTATCTTAAGCGCATTACGGCAGGGCGGGACAGTTATATAATTATTTTGCGGCTGCCATTATATCGGCGGCCGATTTTATTCTGTTTA
>CABVAD010000189.1 GCA_902496265.1 uncultured Oscillospiraceae bacterium | reverse complement strand
ATTACTCGGTTATACTGCGTCCTCTTTCAAGGGCGACAACGCCTGTTCGGCAAAGCTCGATTATTCCGAGCGGCTTTACAACATTAATAAAGGCGTTGATTTTTGAAGGCTCTCCCGTTACCTCAACGCAGAGGGTTTCGGGGTTGTAGTCGATAACCTTGGCTCTGTAAATTTCGGAAGCCGCCATTACCTCGCTTCGGTTTTCGGGCGAATTTTTGACCTTTACAAGCATAAGCTCCCGCTCAACCGTCTGCTCCTCGTCGAGAAGCTCAACATTTTTTACGTTGTGAAGCTTTTTAAGCTGATTAATAAGCTGTTCCCTTGCGTAATCGTCGCCTTTAAGGGTAACGGTTATTCGGGAAAACTCGGGATTATCCGTTTCGCCTACTGTCAGAGAATCGATGTTAAAGCCCTTTCTCATAAAGAGTCCCGATACCCTTGTAAGCACGCCGTATTTGTTTTCGACCAATGCCGCAATTACAAATCTTTTCATTTGCTCGCCTCCTCCTTTGAAGTGATAATATCTTCAATAGAGCCGCCGGGCGGAAGCATGGGAAGTACAAACTCGTCCTTGCCGATAACCGCGTCTATAAGGTAAGGCCCGTTATGGGTCATAGCCCGCTTAAAGGCGGCTTCAAACTCCTCGGGGGTTGCGACAAGTTCACCCTCAAGCCCGAACGCGTCGGCAAGCTTTACAAAATCGGTCTTTCTGCCGAGCACCGTGTTTGAGTAACGCTTGCCGTAGAAGAGGGTCTGCCATTGGCGAACCATTCCGAGTACCCCGTTATCCATAATAACTATCGCGACGGGGGTGTTATATGTTACCGCGGTTGCAAGCTCGTTTAAATTCATTCCGAAACTTCCGTCCCCCGTGATAAGCACGGTGCGGTCGCCTGACGCTATCTGCGCGCCTATCGCCGCGCCGAGGCCGTAGCCCATTGTGCCGAGGCCTCCGCTTGAAGCGAAACGGCGGGTTCTTTCAAAATCGGTGTACTGCGCCGCCCACATCTGGTGCTGACCTACGTCTGTGGCAATGATTGTGTTCTCGTCCTTAACCTCGTTTATTATGTCAAACAGCTTTTTAGGGGTAAGGGCGTATTCGTCCGCCGACTCGTTTTTATCGCTTATCTCCTTGCCCTTAGCCTTAAGTGCGGCAATCTCTTCATTCCATTCGGGGTGGCTCTGCTTTTCGCATTTTTCAAGTATTCTTGAAAGGGAGGAAACAATATCGCCTATTATACCAACGTCAACCTTTACATTTTTATTAATCTCCGAAAGGTCGGTGTCAAGCTGAATTATTTTGGCGTTTTTGCAGTATTTAGCGGTGTTGCCCGTCGCCCTGTCACTGAAACGGACGCCGATACCGATTATCAGGTCTGCCTCCTTATTAGCCATAGACGAAGCGTATTTGCCGTGCATACCCTGCATACCGAGGAATCGGTCATAGGAGTTAGGCAAGGCCGAAAGTCCCATAAAGGTACAGCCGATATAGCCGTCAATCTTTTCCGCAAGCGCCTTAATATCGTTTGTCATACCCTCGCCCGCAGCGCCGCCGCCTATGTAAATATAAGGTCTTTTTGCCTTATTAATAAGCTCGACCGCGCGTTCAATGTCGCTGTCGGGCGCTTTTGCCTGCTCGTAAAACGGCACAACGCCCTTATTTTCAAACTCGCACTCGGCTATCTGAACGTCTTTGGGAATATCTATAAGCACAGGACCGGGTCTTCCCGACTTTGCAATCGCGAAGGCCTCGCGGATAGTGTCCGCAAGTTCCCTTACGTCGCTTACAAAATAGTTGTGCTTGGTAATCGGGAGGGTAATACCCGTAATATTTATTTCCTGAAAGCTGTCCTTTCCTATAAGGGTGGTCGGCACATTGCCCGTAATTGCCACCATCGGTATCGAGTCGAGCATAGCCGTGGCGATACCCGTGACAAGGTTTGTCGCCCCCGGGCCCGAGGTCGCTATGACAACGCCGACCTTGCCTGTGACGCGGGAATATCCGTCCGCCGCGTGGGACGCGCCCTGCTCGTGGGCAGTCAGATAATGGTTAATTCGGTCGCTCGCCTTATAAAGCTCGTCATAAATGTTTAACACCTGCCCGCCGGGATAGCCGAAAACATCGGTAACACCCTGCTCTATAAGCGTTTCAATGACAATGCGCGCGCCTGTCATTTTTTCTCCGTTCATAAAATGATAACCTCCTATTAAACCTATAACAAAAAACACTCTCGTCTCTTTGCTATCCGCTGATAACGTAAAGAGACGAAAGCGTTAAATTACATAATTTATTCTTCCGCGGTACCACTCTTTTTCACCGTTCCCGCTCGGGACGGTGCGCTCAGATGCTTAACACATCTTAACTCTGTCACGGGAGTTCCCGTCTGCTTCTACTATCAAAGGATTTCGGGCAGCCGCTCCGCGGTGAGTTCGGCATTTCTTTATCAATGCCTTGCACCAACCGGCATCTCTCTGTCAGACAAAAGTCAAACACCTACTGCTCCGCATCATTGCGTTTGCTATTTAATTTTCAGTTATTATATCACCGTTTCAAAATTTTGTCAACACTTAATAA
>CABVAD010000188.1 GCA_902496265.1 uncultured Oscillospiraceae bacterium | reverse complement strand
AATTTTAAATTTTCGGTTGTCAGAATTTTACTCACATTATTATATAAAACAAGAGAAAAATTTTACCCCGATTTTCCGAAAAAAAGAGTAAAATTTTTCCAAAGTGATTTTTTTGATGCGAAAAGAGGTATTAACTATGAATGACGGCGAAAGAAGAGTTGAGCAGGCGCTCCGCTTTTCAAAAATTTGGTGGAAATCACGCGCCGACGCTGAAAAATCACAGGAATATATGGCTTTAGGCCTCGGAGTTTCAAAGAAAACCATTCAAAACTGGGAAAAGGGGATTGCCGCGCCTAACCTTTATCAGGGAATTCAGTGGTTTCAGCTGCTGGGGTTTAACCCTATACACTACTATCTTGAATTTTTGTATCCTTGGATTTTCAATGAAAACGCAGATCACGAAGAAGATAAAAATTTAGAAGAGGCTCTTATTTCTTTGCTTAAAAATTCCTCGACCCTTGAGAAAAAACAGCTTTTGTATCTTATGTCGGGAAATCACGGAAGCTCCTGGTATGCTCTGCTTCAGCTGTTTACGGCGCACTGCCATACAAGTATGCAGTCAAGGGCGTCAACCGCAAGACTTATTTTGGATAATTATGAAATTGAAAACAAAAACAACAAGCTCGTCTGCCCCGATGACGTTCAGCCCGATATGGGTATTTTAAATCAGGCTATTTTTCAGGGCAAGCAGGCGGCTATGAAAAACGATAAAGGCTATGTCACCCCAACAAACGGCGACTCTAAGCTTTAAAGCGCCTTACTGAAAAAATCATTCAGGACTTGCAAAGGGCAAGCTGTATTCCTCATATACTTTAAGTATCAAAGGAGGGGTACGGCTTGCTTTTTAGTTTGTTAATGGAAATAGCCTCAAGCATTTACTATTTTGCCCTGCACGTTACGGGGGCGGGATCTTTTCCACCGCCGCTGTCCGCGGCAAAGGAGGAGGAGCTGCTCGAAAAAAGCCGCAACGGCGACCTCGATGCGCGGAATAAGCTTATCGAGCACAATCTTAGGCTTGTGGCGCACATAGTAAAGAAATATTATAAATCGGGCGCGGATCAGGACGATATGATTTCAATAGGCACGATAGGGCTTATCAAGGCGGTTTCAACCTTTAATTCCGACAAGGGAATCCACCTTGCAACCTATGCGGCGCGGTGCATTGAAAACGAAATTCTGATGTATTTCAGAAATCAGAAAAAGACGGCACAGGACGTTTTTATAAGCGATCCGATCGACACCGACAAGGACGGAAACGCCCTTACATTGATCGATATAATCGCCGATACAAGCGATATAGCCGAGGAAATCGACACAAAAATGGGGCTTGAAAAGCTGAAGGTTATTATATTCGGCTGTCTTGACGAGCGGGAAAGAAGGATTATTGAGATGCGCTACGGCTTAGGCGGGCGCGAGGAGCTTACCCAACGGGATATTGCAAAAAAGCTGGGAATTTCAAGAAGCTACGTCTCCCGCATAGAAAAATCCGCCCTTGAAAAGCTTAGAAAACAGTTTTAAAGAAGCCTTACCGGCGAATATTCAATTTTACCGTGTAGGGGACGATGCTCACATCGTCCCGAAAATACCATATGTAGGACTGGGGCTTGCTCCTGCCGTTACTCTGACATAATTTCGGAAAAATCATTCGGAATACTCCATCGGCGTAAACCGAATACCGCGTACTGTTTGCTCTTTGTCGGTCGGCGTAAAGCCCAAGGCATTATAAAACGGCAGACCGTAGGGCGAAGCATTGACTGTAATTGTGCCGTTCGGGTAAACGCCGCGCAGGTGTTTAAAGAGCCTTGTTCCAATGCCTTTTCGGTGATAATCGCCCTTTACAAAGAAAAAGCAAATATGCTGTCCCTCGCCGCGTATTCCGATTACACCCGCAAGCGTTTTTCCGTCAAACGCGCCGTAATACTCTATCCCTGCGAGATATTTTTCATCTTGCAGGGATTTTTTAAATTCCTCTGTCCCCTCGTCAGAATACAAGGGAGAGTCATATTCAGAGAACACATGCCATACAAGGGAAAGAGCTTCTGATATCTCGTCCTCGGTCAAGCGGCGGACGGTATACGGCTCTCTTGTAAGCGAGTACATTGCCATATCAAGCACCCGACCGTTTTTGACGGCATTATTTTTCAAAACACCCTCAAGCTTAAAACCGGCTTTTTCGAGCACTCTCCGCGAGCCGATATTATATGCAAAGGGTTCTGCATAAATTCTAAGTATATCCGTTTCGTTAAATATTTTTTGGCATAACTGCCTTACCGCCTCGGTCATAACGCCCTTGCCCCAGTATCTCTCGTCGAGATAATAGCCAAGCTCCGCCGTGCGGAAGTAAATATTTCCCTGTCTGAAAGCGCCGATACTGCCGACAGCGGCACCGTCAGCTTCAACAGCATATGCAAATGTGGAATTAGGATCGGAATTAAGCATAGCGTTTATGTAATCCTCCGCGTCCTTTTCGGTATACGGATACGGCAAACCGTCCCGCAAATTGTCAAGCACCTTTTTATTGGATAATGCCGCCGAGAGAGACTTTGCGTCCTCTTTCCTCCATTTTCGGATTTTTATATTCATATTCCTTCCTCCGAGTTT
>CABVAD010000187.1 GCA_902496265.1 uncultured Oscillospiraceae bacterium | reverse complement strand
AATGGAAGAATTAATTAAAATTTTAGACGAAATTAAAGCGGGAGTCGACTGGGAAAACGAGTCTGATTTAATCGGCAACCATATTCTCGATTCCCTTAAAATCGTACAGCTTGTTGGGGAGCTTAACGATGAGTTTGATATTGAGATAACCCCTATCGACATTGTGCCCGAAAACTTTAAAACCGTAAATGCGATTTACGAAATGATAAAAAGATTAGAGGACGAATAGGTCTATGAGCTACACATCTTATTCATATCTGCTGATATTTTTGGGAACCGTCTTTATTTGCTATACCGCGGTTCCGAAAAGGTATAAATGGACGGTGCTTTTAATCTCCAGCTATGTTTTTTACTGGATAAACAGTAAAAGACTTATTGTTTTTCTGCTTCTCTCGACCGCGGCGGTGTATTTCGCGGGAATTTTCCTAAACCGTATAAACGATACCGCCGCCCTTGCTAAAAAGGGCCTTGAGAAGGAGGAAAAAAGAGAGGTAAAAGTGCTTGTTAGCTGGCAGAAAAAGGCGGTTGTCGCTTTGGCGGTCGGCTTTATTTTTGCGGTACTTTTAATACTTAAATATTCCTCCTTTTTCGCGCATACCTTAAATTCAGCGGCGGGCTTTCTGCACCTGAAGCCGCACCTTAAGGAGCTTAAATTTATGCTCCCGCTGGGTATTTCCTACTATACCCTACAGGCGGCGGGCTATATAATCGACGTTTACCGCGGAAAATACCGCGCGTCGGAGAGCTTCGGCAAGGTGGCGCTTTTTCTTTGCTTTTTCCCGCAGATCGTTGAAGGACCTATCGGACGCTTTGATAAGCTCGCCGACCCGCTTTACGAGGGTCACGGTTTTGATTATGACAGGCTCTGTAAGGGTGTTCAGCTTATTTTCTGGGGGCTGTTTAAAAAGATGGTCATTGCCGACCGCGCAAACATTTTTGTAGCGCAGGTTTTTGACGGCTATAACAACTGTTCGGGCAGTATTATTCTGCTTGGCGGCTTGCTTTACACATTGCAGATTTACGCAGAGTTTTCGGGTTGTATGGATATAGTGACGGGAAGCGCGCAGATATTCGGCGTTCCGCTTTCAAAAAACTTTGATCGGCCCTTTTTCTCAAAATCGGTAGGCGAGTTCTGGCGGCGGTGGCATATCACCTTGGGCGCGTGGCTAAGGGATTATGTCTTTTACTCGGTCTCCCTCTCAAAGCCCTTTATGAAGCTGAGCAAATTTGCAAAGAAGCACTTTAACGAATTTTTAGGCTCGCTTGTCCCTGCCTCGTTCGCAATGTTCTTCACCTGGTTCGGCATCGGTTTCTGGCACGGCGCGGGCTGGAAATACATTGTTTACGGACTTTACTATTACGCGATAATGATGGCTGGAATGTATCTTGAACCGCTCTTTGCAAAGGCGTTTTCCGTCCTTAAAATAAAACGCGACTCTAAGCCGCTTAACGCTTTGCGTATATTGAGAACGGTGATTATTGTTATAGGCGGAATGATGCTTTTCCGCGCGGATACCGTAGGGGTTTGGGGCGGTATGCTGAAAAGCATATTCACCTCGTTTGGCGCGGGCGGATTTTTAAAGACCGTCCTATCCTTGGGAATGGATAAGCAGGATTTCCTTATTATTGCAGTCGGCGCTCTTGTTATGCTTATAATCAGTCTTTTGCAGGAAAAGGGCATAAAAGTGCGGGACAGCCTTGCAAGGCAGAAATTACCCGTCCGCTGGGGCGTCTACGCCTGCTTAGTGCTGGCGGTCGTAATTTTCGGCGCGTACGGCCCCGGCTATGACGCGGTGGACTTTATCTACGGACAGTTTTGATCGGAAGTAAGTATTATGAATAAAACAGCATTAAGACAGCTTTCAAGAGCGGCGGGCTTTGTTTTTCTGATTGCAGTATTTCTTTCCGCGGCTTCGTTTATGCTTGAACCAAAGAATAATACACCTGAGAGCGGGATTAAGAGTACTGCTCTGTACGGCTTTCTTTCCGAGCCTGAAAATACAATTGATATCGCGGTTATAGGCAATTCGGATGTGGGAAACGGCTTTTCGCCCTTAGAGCTTTGGAATAAATACGGATATACGTCCTATGTCTGTGCCGAGCCCTACCAGACGGTGCCGCAGGGGTGTTCGGTGCTCAAAAAATTTTTAAAATACCAAAAGCCAAGACTTGTAATTCTTGAAACCGACGGATTTTTCGATTCTGCAAATCTCGCTAAGGAAGCGGCCTATATTGCCGAGCCGATCCGCGGGGGATTTATTTCGCTTAAGCAATACCATAACCGTTGGAAAACGGCAAAGCCAACGGAGCTTTTCAAAAAGCCCAGCTACACATATCATTGCTCCTCAAAGGGACAGTGGTACAGCAACGACGTAAAGGGCTATACAGGCGGGGAATATATGAAAAAAAGCGGAGAGAGGGAAAAGCTGCCGTTTGCCTCAAAAGCCGCGCTTGATATTTTTGTAAAAATCTGCCGCGAAAACGCCGCAGAGCTTTTGTTTACCGAGCTTCCTTCGCAAAGCTCCTGGAGCTACAAAAAGCACAACGCGGTTAAGGATTACGCGGACAAAAACGGAATACCGTTTCTTGATCTTAATATAG